>JAGWXN010000071.1 GCA_018969885.1 Betaproteobacteria bacterium
GCTGCGGTGGCCTGTCGCGAAACCGGTGTTGAGCGCCGCTACGCCGACGAGGCCTGGCTTGAGTACACGCGCGACACCATTTTTCCATCGGACGGCCGCCCATCGGTTGCCGCTGTACGCTCCCTCATTGAGGTAAGCAGCCTGATCCGCGATTTGCCCACCCGCGCTTCCATGCGCGCCGACACCTATATCGATACCTCGTTTGTTGAGGCTGCCGAGCGTAGCCTGCGCCCGGCGGTCTGAGCAGGGTCAGCGAATCAGAACTCCGACAACAAGCGGGTGAATCCGCGGATACGGTCGGTGATGCCGTTCATTCGCAGCGCATGCCAGTAGGTGGCCACGTTCACGCTGATCACCGGTTTGTCGAGCCAGCGCTCAGCCTCGTCAGCAAGACGGCCCATGGGGAGGTTCGCGCCGAACTGAACAATGGCTTCGATGTCATCGCCGTCAATCGATCTCATCGCGCGGATCATGTCCTGAGCGGTGAGAACGGAATAGGAGGCGGGGTTGCTGCCCCGCATGTGATTAAACCGCAGGATCTCGTAGCCAAAGCTCCCGAGCACGCCCTGCAGTCGTGGCTCAATCGAGGGGTAGTAGGGTTCCATCACTGCGATTCTGCGTTTAACGCCATGCGCCTTGAGCGCTGCAATCACCGCATCGGAGGCGAGGGCCACGGGAATATCGTGCCCGGCCACCTTGCGGATCCGGGCTTTCAGGTGTTCACCCCACTCCGTATTTCCGCCCCACACCGCAAGCGCAGAAATGCCGAGTACAAACGCATTGGGCCTTGCATCCATGACGCTCGCCACGGCGGGTTCGAGCGCGCGGTCGATATCCTCGACCAGTTGATTGAAATCTTCAGAGCTGCTCACCGGGCGCTCGTGAATCACCATCCGGCCGAGGTGATTGGTGATGCCCGCTGGCCGCATCTCATCGTATTCGGGCTGAACCACCGTATTGGTCGAAGGCGTCGCAACACCGAATGCCATTCGCCAGGCCAGATAGTCGCGCATGTCGGTCCTTTCGTTGAAGAGGGGTGAGGGTGCTGGGTCAGGCGATGACGCGTGCGGCCAGTTGGGCGGCCAGCGTTGCCTCGCCGATCGCGACCGCGAGCCGCCCCGAGTAGCCGCTGCGAAGCGCACCCACGGCATACAGATGGGGGGTTCGCGTCTGAAGGCTGGCATCGGTGATGACCGCACCCTGCGGGTCGCGCTCGACCAGCGTGCCCAGCCAGTCGGTGCAAGGCGAAAGCCCGATGTAGGCGAATACTGCTTCGCAGTTGATTCGTTCAGGCGCCGTGGCGTAGCGATCGCGGATCATGACGCCTTCAAGTGCCTCGGCGCCTTCAAGCGACAGCAGTTCGCTATCCCATCGGAATTCGATCGACTCGATATCGGCGGCTCGAGCGGCAAAGCGCTGGCGTGCACGAAGCGTATCGCCGCGTACCACCATGACCACCGATTCGGCGTGACGGGCGAGGTGCAGCGCTTCCTGAAGGGCTGAGTCGCCCCCGCCCACCACGACCACTCGCCGCCCGCGATAAAGCCCAGCATTGCACCAGGCGCACTGAAGCAGTCCACGGTTGACGAAGCGCTCGGCCCCGGGAACGGAAAGCGGTTTCAGTGCGGCCCCTGTGGCGGCGATGACCTGGGCAGGCTGCCAGCGATCGTGGCCGCTCGCGAGCGTGAAGCCTTCGGTGGCGGGCTCGAGCGACTGGGCGTCCTGAGCGACCCGTTCGACACCGGCTTCAAGTCCCTGACGACCGAGCGAGTCGATCAACTCCGCTCCCGATATCGGGGCGGGGGCGCCGGGATAGTCATCGAGTACACCGATGTTGGCGACCAGACCGCCCGGCAGACCGGCGCCCGCAAGATGCAACACCCGCATGCCGGAGGACGCGGCCTCGAGGGCTGCCACATAGGCCGCCACGCCGCTACCCACTACCGCCAGATCAACCGGACCGCTCATCCTTTCTCCTCGATGATTCGAGTGACTCGACAGGCCGGGTAACCCCAGGCCGGACACCACGCATGCTGGGGAACCGGTACGTCGCCCCCTGCGACGATCAGGGTGAGGTCGTCGGGCGATGCGGTGACCGGAATCGAGCCGCGCGAAGCCGCATCCTGCACCCAATTCGGCCATCGCGTCTCGTCGCCAACGGTCCGATAAAGCCAGGAACTGCGCCACTGCTCGGGGGTCCAGCGCCCGCGTTCGTACAGGATCTGACGCACGGCCGCTTTGTCCAACCCCTGCCCAGCGAGCATTCTTGCCACGACGGGTGACAGGATCACTGTGGAGATGCCTGCCCAGCGCATGGAGAAGGCTGAACTTGCACTGGCCATCGCGCTGGCAATTTCTTCCAATCCCCCGGTGACGTTGATCAGGGTTTCCGCGCGCAGCAGCGTGACCGCGCTCACCTCGGGTGCCAGCCCGAGATCGGTGTGCAGCGATGGCCACGGGCTGCCCGTCTCATCTTCTGCGATGCAAAGTGAATAGCGGGCCGCCTGGCCAAGACCGGCATAGGAGACAGCGCCCGGCCAGCCGCCACCGATGTTCTGCATCACGAACCGTAGCGCGCGACCGATGGACGCGTTTGCGCGCCAGCCTGGTCCGAGGAGACCAAATCCGCTGTTAATGCCGAGACGTTTCACGATCGGTCCGCTCACCACCAGAAGGGGCGCAACGTTCTCGTCGGTGGTCTGCACACCGCGCAGGTTGAAAGCGGGATCGAGTAAGGCCTCCACCGCCGCGACTACGATCGGGAACTGCTCCGGGCGGCACCCCGCCATCACCGCGTTAGCGGCAATTTTTTCCAGTGTTGCCTGTCCCTGAAGCGGCTCGAGCTCCCCCAGAACAGTGGTCGCGGGCCGCGAACTTCCGAGAAGCATCCGTTTGACTGCGCTCACCTCGGGCGGGACGATGGGAAGCCCATCGGTCCAACCCCGGTCCCCGTACAGTTCATTGATATCGGCGGCAGGGTTGGCCGAGGTGATCACCTCCACGCGCTGTCTCGGGAACTGACCCACGCGAGGCGAGCGGGCCAAGAGCAAATCGCGCGCGTCGCTTTCCGCGATGCGTGCCGACACCGTGTCGTCGATCCAGGCGCCACCCGCCTGCTGGCCCACCGGAATCAGCAGCCAGTGCGTCGGAGGGCGGGCGTCGCTCATGGCTCGCGAGGGCAGGTGCGCTTCAAAGGGCTCCGACCCGCTGCTCCCAGTGATCAGGCAGACGGATCGGCTTGACCGTTGTGTAGCCCAGCATGCCGTTATGCGGCATGAACATGCAGTTGGAGCGTAGCGGATCGCCGCATACGGCGATGATGATGTCCTCGGGTTTACAGACGATGGGGACCAACCGCTCGGGATCGCGCGACTCGCCGAACAGTTTGGGGGCCTTTCCAAGCCGGGTCATCTCGAAGAGCCCCCGCCTGCCGCCCGGCACCAGATTGGTCCAGTTCGTCATCAGGTTCTCGAAACGCCTGGCAGGCATGCGGGCGCGCTCAAAGAGCTGCTGCCGAAGCTCGGCCTTGGACATTCCGGCGCGTGCCAGCATCTCGGCGATCAGGGGACTCAACACCAATAGCGGCTGATAGGTACCGTTTGCGATCCCCACCACGAAGATCACTTCCCAGGTGGTGTGGGTCACCATGGCGTCAGCCAGATAGGGCAGCACCTTGTCGGGACTGTCGCCAAAGACCGAGACGATCACATTACGTCCGGTAAAGCGCGAGATGGTGACCGCGTTGCCCCCTGCCGGCTCGCCGAGGTCTTGCGCGACGCTATTCCAGCCAATGCGCCCGAGCACTGCCTCGTTCTCGGCGAGCACCACATTCCATGTGCCACCGAACGTTCCCTTGTCGTTCTGGTGGAGCATGAAGCCCGCAACGTTCCGGAGGTAGAGTCGCCAGAACCGGCCGATGGCTGTGTTGGGTTGGAATCCGTCGCGTAGCGCGCCCTGCTCGGTGTTGAACCCCAACGTACGCGCGATGGGGCCATTGAGAATGATCTGCGTTTCCGCGCCCGGTGTGTTGCCGCTGTGTTCAACACCATAGCGCGCATCGGCCATGGCTTCGACGAGCGCAACCAGCACGGGCATGTACTCAGGACGGCACCCGGCGATCACGCCGTTGACGGCCACGTTCCAGATGGTGGCCTGTCGGTTATCGGGCAGGAGCGTGCCAAGGATCTCGTCCGGGTCGCGGTCAACAAAGTCGAGGAAGGCCTGAATGCGCGCCATAGTGGGGGCAACGATCGGCAGGCCGTCACTCCAACCGTTCTCGATATAGAACCGGTTGATTTCATCCACGGTGCCGGTGAAGACGATCTCTCTCGGGCCCGGATCCGGGCTTTGCGCGACCGTTACCACGGGCTCAGTGAGATTCCGAATCAGATCGTTGACGGTGGTGCCGAGCACACCCGCACGTAGTTCGTCGGGTCGCTGCACATCGACGTGACCCGGGACCTTGGCAAGCGGCAGGCTGGAATAGCCCAACCCTTCAGCGGTGGTACGGGCCTGCCCCAGGAAGCCCTCGCAGCAGAGCGATGAACTCGGAATGCCGGCCTGCTCAGCGACAGCGCTCACCCGCAACACGGCGGGCGTGCAGCTGCCTCAGCAGCCCATTCCGGAGACGACAGCGTCGACCTGCAGCGCCTTCAGCTTGTCCGGAAGCTCGGCGAGCACCCGGTGCTCGTCTTCGCCGTGAGTGGAACCAAATTGGTCCCAGTCGATGAAGCGGATGCCAGGGAATCGGCTGGCGAGCTCAGCTTTGAGCAACTCCCAGATCTCGTCGCCGCGGAAGAGGTAATCCCAGAGGAAGGCGATGCGCTTACCCTCCAGTGAGGTGAGCCGCGCCGCGAGCGGACGCGAGGTGATCGTTCTGGCGCTTCGCGGCCAGACGACCGACTCAAGCTGGTTCATGAACACTTCCTTTCAGTCAGTCTGCTTTGAGGCCTGCCTTGCGGATGATCGGCCCCCACTTTTCACGCTCGGTCTTTTCAAAAGCCGCCAATTCAGCGGGTGTGCCCCCCACCGGCTCGTGACCCAGTTGAAGGAGCCGCTGCTGCGTATCGGCTTGCGCGAGCACCTTGGAGACTTCGGCATTGAGACGCGTGATGATGGCAGCCGGCGTACCTTTTGGGGCATAGAGCGCATTCCAGGCAGACACATCAAACCCAGGAACGCCCTGCTCAGCGACCGTGGGCACCCCGGGTAACAGCGCTGAAGGGTTGGCCGAGGTCACGGCGAGCGCGCGAAGCTTGCCGCTCGCGAGCCCGGGTTTGGCCGCGCTGATGGTGTCGATCAGGAGGGGTAACTGTCCTCCGAGCACGTCAGTGGCCGCTGCAGGCGATCCTTTGTAGGGCACGCCGAAGAGGCCGATTCCGGTGCGCTCTTTCAGCAACTCCACCACCAGCCGCGCCGTGGTGCTGGGCATGGCCATATCGGCCGCCTTGGGATTGGCGCGTGCCGCAGCCAGGACTTCGGCCACGCTCTTGAAAGAGGCCGAAGGACCCGCAGCAATCACCATGGGAAAGCGGCTCACCAGAATGATGGGCTCGAATGCTTTCTCCGCGTCGTAACCGGTGGACGCATAGAGAAAGGGATTCATGGTCTGCGTGCCCGAGGTGCCCATGGTGAGCGTGTAGCCATCGGGTGCAGCACGCGCTGCCTCGGCGGTGCCGACGTTACCGCCTGCACCAGCGCGGTTTTCAATGAAGAAGCTCTGTCCAACGGCCTTGCTGAGTTGTTCGGCAACGAACCGGGTCGCGACGTCGGTGCCCTGGCCGGCCTGGTAGGCGACGATGATTCGGACCGGGCGGGCAGGGTAGTCCTGCGCCTGTACGGTGGTAGAACAGGTTGCTGCCGATACGGCGAGCAGCGCGAGCCATTTCATGCTGAGTGTCTCCTTCGGATCGTTATGGGTATCACGATGCCTGAAAGGTGTCAGCGCGGCAACCGTTCGAGTACCGCTCCGCTTGCTTTCAGTCGCGCGCGCTCGGTTTCGCCGTAACCGTGCTCGGCAAGGATGGCGTCGGTGTCGGCTGCAAACGCAGGCGGCGCCTTGCCCGGGGCGCCCGGCGTTTCGGAGAGCTTCAGCGGAATGCCGGTGCTTTGATAGTCGCCTTCACCGGTCACGGCCATCTTGCGATGGCGGGTATGTTCGAGCGCAAACGCCTCTGGGATGGAATTGACCGGACCAATGGGTACGCCCGCCGCCATCAGTTCATCACAGAGGGGATAGCGAGTGCGCGCGGAGAGCGTTTTCTCAATGGTTTCCCGAAGCGCCGGCCGGTGCTGCATCCGCTGCGCGTTGTTCGAAAAACGTGGGTCGGTGAGCAGGTGGTTCAGTCCGACGTGTTCGCAGAAGCGGCGGAACTGACCGTCATTCACCACACCCAAAAAAATCTCGCCGTCAGCGCAGCGATACCGGTCGTATGCCGCAATGCTGGGATGCGCGCTGCCAAGGAGCCCTGGCGTGCGGCCCGAATGCATCCAGTTGACCGCCTGCGGTACCAGGATGCTGAGTGCGCTGTCGAAGAGCGTTGCCTCGACCCGTTGTCCGCGACCCGTTCGCGTGCGTGCCAGGACCGCCATCAGGATGCCGCTCACCGCCATGTGGCCGGTCACCAGATCGACGATTGGAACGCCCACCCGGGTGGGGCCGGCCGCAGGATCGCCATTGATGCTCATCAGCCCGCACATCGCCTGCAGGACGGCGTCGTAGCCGGGCAGTCCGCCCAGTGGCCCATCGCGACCGAATCCAGAGATCGAGCAGTAGATCAGCCCCGGGAACCGGGGCAACAGATCGTGTTCAAAGCCCAGCCCCCATCGCTCCATGGTGCCGGGCAGCAGATTTTCGACCAGGATGTCGGCACCTTCCAGGAGGCGCAGCAGGACCTCACGTGCATCGGGGCGGGTCAGATCAAGCGCAAGTGCGCGCTTGCCACGATTGAGGTTGCCGAAATAGGCGGCCGACCCGATGGCGGTAAAGGGCGGGCCCAGATGACGGGTTTCATCGCCACCCGGCGGCTCGACCTTGATGACATCGGCACCGTGATCGGCGAGCGTCTGCGTGCAGAGGGGGCCGGCGACGACGCGCGACAGATCGATGACGCGCAGGCCCTCGAGCGCGCGAGGCGGTCGATCGGGTGAGGTGGGTGGGCGGGTGTCGGTCATGTTCGAGAGGGGAGTTCCACAATGCCAGTGCCGAGCACCGACAGTTCCTGATCCTGATTGTGGGCCTGCTGCTCGATTTCGACCAGATGCCTTCCGTTTTCCACGAACTTGCGGAGCACCCGGCCCTGGATGTAGAGCAGGTCGCCCTCGGGGTTGTGGCGCCGGATCTTGCAGGTGGCCTTGCGCAGAAACCCGCGGTCGCCCATCCAGTTGGTGAGGTGGTGGGTGAGCCATGATGCCCGCTCGGGACCGTAGTCATAGGCGCCTGGCGCGCCCACCTCGAGCGCGAAGTCTTCCTCCCAGTGCACCCGCTCGGGTACATCGGGAATCCCGAAGCGATTGGTGATGCCCACGCCCGGATGCGCGTCAATCAGCTTCCAGGCGAGTTTGTTGGCTCGGATGTAGAGCCCCCCCCAGCCCTGCGCGTAGGCAATGAACCCGGTGACCGTCATGGGACCCTTCAGCATGACGGGCAACGCCTCGTTTTCTGATACATCGTCCCAGAAACGAGGAGTTGCGCCCCGAACCGGCTCATCGCGATAGAGCTTGTAGGCCTCGGCAATCTCTTCGGCCGAGTAGCGACGCGGAGCGCGCTCTCGCGTGTGCTGATACTTGGTGCCCTGCTCGCGCGCGGTATCGCGCTCGGTGCGAAAGCACCAGCTGTCGGCCTCAGCGAGCAGCTCGCCCTTCTGATTGTAAAAATTCACGTGATAAATCTGTTGAACCGCCCGGCCTGCAAATCGTGTTTCATGCAGCACCAGATCTTTAAGCCACGACTCGGTACGGATTTCGTCATTTCGGCGCACGGGCAGGTGCCAGGTCCAATCGGAGCCCGACCACATGGCGTGAATGCCGGGCAAGCCGCCGACGTAACCGGAGATGATGCGGTTGGTGGAAAAAAGAAAGCTTGGCAGCGCGACGATGCCGCCATAGTGGCTGCCCGCCGCGTAGTCGGGATCGCACCAGAGTGGGTTATCGTCGCCGATGCCGTGAGCGTAGTGGCGGATGTTGTCGCGAGTGGCCTCATGGCACCAGGGTTCAGCCTGGTTTTCGATCTTGACGCCGATGCGGCGGCGCAGCGCATCGAGGCCGCTTTCGGTGATTTTCGGGAATGAACGTTCCGCTGACGTTGACATGGTTTCAGGCTCCAGGAGAAGAGGGGGGTGCGGCGCGCGGCACATCCGACTGCGCTACGTCCGTCTGATGGGCGAGCGCCTCACGGTCACGAAGGATTTTGCGATTGATCTTTCCTGCCGGGTTTTTGGGCAGCTCGGTCACGAACACGACCTTTCGCGGATACTCGTGCTGGCTCAGATTGTTGCGGACCCGGGTCTGGATTTCTTCGATGAAAGCGCTGTCACCAGCCCGGCGAGAGACGATGAATGCCTTTACCACACTGCCGCGGAGCGCGTCTGGAACGCCGATTGCGGCGGCCTCCTGAACGTCAGGATGTTTGAGAATGGCGTCTTCGATTTCCACTGCGCTCATGGTCCAGCCGGCTGAAATGATCACGTCATCGGCGCGGCCGCCGTGCCAGAAATAGCCCTCTTCATCGATACGTCCCAGGTCTTTGGTGGGCACCCAGCGGTCTCGGCGCCAGACCTTCAGTTCGCCGGTGACACCAGGCGCGCAGGGCTGGCCGCTCGCGTCCTGAACCTCAACGCGGCCGCCTGGTACGGGCTTTCCGAGCGAGCCTGGTTTTACCGGAAAATCGGGGGCGCCAGGGTAGTTCACCAGCACCACCCCAATCTCGGTCGTGCCATACATGCTGCACACCGGCGCACCAAACGTGGCTTCGGCAAAGCTGAGTGTCTCGGTATCAATCGGCTCGCCGGTGAACGAGAGCTTACGAAGCTGGTAACGGTAGCGGGTTGCTACGCCACTATTTCGCATCATGCGGTAATGCGTGGCCGCAGCCGACAGGTTGGTGAAGCCCTGTTCGGCAAGTGCCTGCAGCAACCTGGCGGCATCAAACTTCCCGGCATAAACGCCGATGGTGACGCCGAGCGCAAGCGGCGCGAGCGTGCCGTGCCACAGGCCATGACCCCAGGCGGGCGAGGATGGGCACATGAACCGGTCTCCCGGACGGATACCCGTGCCGTAGAGCGCGGCCAGCATCAGCGTGACAAGCGCGGCGTGCGTGTGGCGCACGGCTTCGGGCAGTTCGCGGGTGGTTCCCGAGGTGTATTGAAAGATTGCGAGGTCGCTCGCCCGGGTGTCGGTCTGAAACACGTCGGGCCATTGCGCGAGCTCGGCCTGGAGCGCGGAGTCGTCGTAGAGACAGGTGAGGCCGGCGATGCCAGCCACCGCCTGGGCTTTGTCTGGCACGGTGACTAGGACACGCGGCTCGCAGTCGAGCACTCTGAGCCGCACCCCGTCGGGCCCAAACAGCGTAAAGAGGGGCACTGCGATGGCGCCGAGTTTGATTGCACCGAAGATCGCCGCATAAAAGAGACGACCAGGTTCCAGCATGACCGCCACCCGGTCGCCGCGGCTGATACCGCGTGCGGCAAGCAGATGCGCGAAGCGTGCTGAATCAGCAGAGATCTGGCGAAAGCTGAGGAGTTCGTCAGCTTGGCCAGGGCGGACCACGATCACCGCGGTGCGGTCGCCAGCGGCATGCCGGTCAATGCACTCGTGAGCGATATTGAGCCGCTCCCGGTTGCCGTCGAAGAGGGACCACAGCGCATCTTTTGAGCAGTGCTGCTGCGCGTCGGCGTAGCGGCTGAATTCGGTGAGGAGTGGCATACACGGGGCGGGCCGGGAAGGGGCGGGCGCGGGTGCGCGGGCAACAGGGTCTGGTGGATACCGGACTATGGCGTGCCGCCCAAAGATTTGTCAATTGGCGTTAGTATTTGTATATGGACAAAAAATTTCAACCGTCACCGCCCCCTCCGTTGAGGGCGCTTTCCCGCCCTGTCCGACCTGGTCCCCCCGCAGCGGTCGACCGTGTGCGCCCGGTCCCTGCGGTCAGCCGGGCGGTTGCGATACTGCGCGCGCTCGGGCGAAGTGCCGAACCCATGGGTGTGAAGGCCCTCGCCGATCAGCTCGAGCTCGTCCCGAGCACCTGTCTGCACATTCTTCGTGTGCTGGTGGCCGAACAGTTGGTGAAGCTTGACCCCGCCACGCGTCGCTACAGCCTGGGAAATGGTCTGGCCACACTTGCCCGGGCCGCGCTCGCCCGCGACCCGTTTCCGGCTCTTGCGCAGCCTGCGCTTGATCAGATTTCGCAGCGCTGGAAGGTCACTGCGATCGGTGTTGAAATCGCAGCACACGAGCACATGCTGGTGCTCGCAATCTCGCGCTCGGAAGCGCCGTTTCGTTTGCATGTGGATGTCGGCAGCCGATTCCCCGCGCTCATCAGCGCAACCGGGCGGCTGGTGGCTGCGTTCACGCAGTGGCCGCCAGGCGAACTCGAAGCCCGGTTCCGGAAGCTTCGCTGGCAGAAGGCGCCGGGCTATCGCCGTTGGCTCAAGCAGGTCGCTGAAGTACGCGAGCGTGGCTTCAGCGTGGATCAAGGCGATTACATTGCAGGCGTGACGCTGATCGCCGTACCCGTCTTCAATGCTGGCGGCGTGCTGTCACACGCACTGGTAGCAGCTGAAATGGGGGAATCGAACAGCGCGCGGGCGCGCCGGGGTCTGATCGACGATCTCCTTGCGCGGGCCCGTGCACTGTCAGACTCCCTCGCCTGACAGGCCGACGGAGGATCCTGGGCGAGGTCAGTCCGCGGTGCCTGGCGTTACGGCCGGCCGGATCGCGGGCGGGGCGCCATCCACCCACGCCGGAAATAGCGCCTGAAGGCTGCCATCGGGTGCTCTGGCCACCAGCTTACGACTGGCCAGACGAGGGCTCGCCAGGGCCTCGTCGAGTGCAAGCACCGGCGAGACACAGCACTCATCGTCAGAAAATCGCGCGAGGCATTCATCGAACGAAAGCGCGGCAATCACGTCTGCCACGTCGGCAATCAGCCGGTGCTGTGGCAGGGGTTCAGTCTGCCTGGCCGCCCACTCGGGATGGCCGGCTGCGTCGCTGAAGCGCCGCCAGAATTTGGGCTCGACCGCTCCCACTACCACGTGCCGGTCATCACGGGTGCGATACACCTGGTAATAGGCTGCACCGCCGTTCAGATAGGTGGTTCGCCGCTTCGGAACCGCGCGGTTCTCGCCGAAGTCGGCCACCTGCAGCATCTGAAGCGGCATGATCACATCGGCAAGGCCCAGGTCGATCGCACAACCCTCGCCGCTAGCGTGGCGTCCCTGAAGCGCGCCCAGGATCGCGATCGCCGCGAACAGGCTGCCTGACACGTCCGCCACCGGCGGGTCGAAAAAAACCGGGCCCTGATGACCATTACGATCCAGGACGCCCGCCTCGGCCAGATAATTGGCGTCATGTCCCGCCTTTTGCAGCGACTCCCCAGCTGCGCCATAGCCGCTAATCGAGCACACGATCAGCTGTGGCGCGTGTGCTCTGAGTAACCCGATGCCCAGCCCCAGTCGCTCCATCACGCCAGGCCTGAAGCCTTCGATCAACACATCGGCCTCGCGCGCGAGCTCCAGCAGCGTTTCGCGCCCCTGGTCGCTCTTGAGATCGATCCGCAGAACTCGCTTGCCGGCGTTGAGCGTCTGATAAAAGAGCCCTTCGCCCTCGCGGTTCCTCGGACCGAGCGTTTGCATGGGGTCGCCCGAGGGCGGCTCGATCTTCAGGACCTCGGCCCCCATGTCGGCGAGTAGCAGACTGGCGAGCGGCCCGGGGATGTACTGCGACAGATCGAGGATACGAACGCCTGCCAGCCACCGGCTCATGCCTTGGCTCATCTGTTCACCCGTCAATGAAATTCGTGGGAGGGGGATGGAATTCGAAAAGGCATGCCTATTCGACCAACAGCCCGCTTGTCTCTCTATGATACGCATCGAGAATATCAACAGCCATCAAGCGGTGTCCAATGCCGCTCGAGCCAGGAGAACCCCGTTGCCCATTCATGTGAGTCAACCCCGCCCCTCGGTCACGCTGGTCACGCTGGACAATCCGGCGAAACGAAATGCGCTGTCGCGCGCGGACCTGGCTGAACTGGGGCGTCTGTGGGAGCGCCTCGATTCCGATCCAGGCTGTCGTGCGATCGTACTCACGGGGGCTGGCGAAAAAGGCTTCTGCTCCGGCGCCGACATTGGCGGCGACCTGAGCGCAGCCGAGGAAACCGCCCGTATCGTCAATGATGCACTGCTGAAGACCCGCGCATTTTCAAAACCGATCATCGCGGC
>JAGWXN010000519.1 GCA_018969885.1 Betaproteobacteria bacterium
AGTGACGCCGTTGATACCAAAGGCCTCAAGTTGGCTCGGCAACAGAGCGGGCATCGGATTGGGCGGAATGCTGAGTGCTGCGAGGTCGGCGATCGTCTGAGCGGTGGTTGCGAGACTGTCGATTTTGCTGACCCGATCCACTGCGGAGGCCGAGAGGTTGGCGATCACATCGTTGAGTAGGCGCTGGGCCGCCGAGTGGTCGGCTAGCGAGGCCGCTGTCGTGGCGCCGATCAGTGCGTAGGTGCCCGACGAGGGAGCAGAAGCTGGTGTGCTATCGATCGCGAAGCCGTTAGCCTCAGCCAGGATGAGTCGATACGCGTCGACCAGGGATTGCACCTCGGATTGGGAGTCGGCGAGCGCGCCGCTGACAGCAGCGGATGCCAGGGCGCTGGCGATCGCCAGACGGTTGCTGTTATCAACACCTATGACACCCGCCTGAGCGAACACCGCCAGCGATGGTGCATCGGCAAGCGGGGCGTTGCTGTCGGCGTAAGTGGCGATTTCCTGAAGCGCCGCGAACTGGCTCGCTGCTGAGGTGACTAAGGCCTGCAGCGCGGAGAGCGAGTTGACCTGTGACCCATCGTCAGCGCTCGCGGCGATTGCCGCCAGGACGGATGCGAGGTTGTCCTGAGTGACAGCGGTGATGCCGAGGCGGCTGAAATCATCGGCGGTGAGTGCCGGGTTGGCAATGCCGCCCGCAGCGGTCTGAACGATGCCCGTCACGGCTGCCGCCAAGGCGTCGATTTTCGCTACGGTGTCGACGGCAGCGGATTGCTGGGCGCCGAGGCCGTCGTTGAGAAGCGCGAGGGCATTGACCCCTTGCGTAGTGGACTGAGCGGCCAGGCCGATATTGGCACCGATCAGGGCATACTGCGCTGCGGTGGGGTCCGCCGCGGTGAGATCCTTCGCACTGCCGTTGGCTTCATCCAGAATACGGTTGAACGCGTTCACCAGGGTTTGCAATTCGCTCAGAGTGTCGACTTGAGCGGCCCCGACCGGGATGGACGCCAAAGCACTGTTGATCGCGCCAAGGTTGGATAAGGATACGCCGGTGACGCCTGCGACAGCGTATGTGGCGAGCGTTGGGGAGAGGCTGCTGCCCGGGTTGTCGGCATAGGCCTGGATGACGCCTAGGGCGGCCTGGACCTCGCCTGCAGTCCGTATCGTGGACAGGATCAGCGTTTGAAGCTCATCGACGGTATCGATCTCGGTGCCATTATTTGCCGAGCTGGCAATGGCACCCAGCACCACCGAGAGGTTGGCACTCGTCACACCGGTCAAACCGAGCAAGGAGAAGTCCGCAGCGGACAACGCGCCAGCGGGCGTCGCAGCTGCCGCCGAGGGTGTACCCGCTGCAGTGAGCATGAGACGCTGAACAATGCTCGCCAGCGCTTCAATTTCGGCAATTGAATCCACAGCCTGACGATCGAGCTGGCCGATGACACTGTTCAGCAGCGATTGGGCGGGACTGCCATCGGCAAGGCTGGAGGCTTGCGTCGCGCCTATCAGCCCGTAGTCGCGCGAAGAGGGGTTGCTGGCCGCAGCGGAATCGGCGGCACTGCCATTGGCTTCAGCCAGGATGGCGTTATAGGCCGAAACTACCGCCTGGACCTCAGCCTTGGTGTCGGTTTGCGGCCCCTGCACGGTGCTGCTGCGCAGTGCATTGAGGATGGCGGGAAGGTTATTGGCGCTTACGCTTTCCACCCCAGCCAGTACGAAGGTGTTTTCGGTGGGCGCGGCGGTTGCGCCGTCGGATTGCGCATAGGCGGTGATCACACCGAGCGCCCCATTGATTTGATCCACCAAGGTCTGCAGTTTGGCGAGACTATTGATCTCGCTACCGCTATCGACGCTACGGTCGACGGCGGCAAGAATACGTGACAAGTTGCCGCTATCGACTTGAGTGAGCCCGATCAGAGATAAATCCTGAGCAGTCAGGGCAGGCAGGGCAGCGGATCCCTGAGCGGT
>JAGWXN010000520.1 GCA_018969885.1 Betaproteobacteria bacterium
ATAGCTTTGAGCTGAACCTCTACGGCCACCAGCGCGTCGCTCAGGCGGCGGTTAAGATTTTCCTGCGCCAGGGCACGGGCGGCGCGCTGTTGTTCAACGCATCCAAGCAGGCCGTGAATCCGGGGCCAGATTTCGGACCGTACGGATTGCCGAAGGCGGCGCTACTGGCGCTCATGCGGCAGTATGCGCTCGATTACGGAGACAAGGGCATCCGGGCCAACGCGATCAATGCTGACCGTATCCGGACGGGGCTGCTGACCGACGAAATGATCAAGCAACGCTCGGCGGCGCGTGGGCTGAGCGAGTCTGATTACATGGGCGGGAACCTGCTGAAACAGGAAGTGCGCGCCAGCGACGTAGCGCAAGGATTCCTTTCGCTGGCGCTGGCGGATCGCACGACCGGCGCAGTTCTGACTGTCGACGGCGGAAATATCGCAGCAGCGCTTAGATAGAGTTGCCGGCGTGCGTCGGACTGCGTTCACAGCCGAAAGGGTAGTTGGCGTTCTTCGCGCTTCGTGCCATTGGAGCGCCGAATGATGAGTGAGGGGAACATGACCGGCTGGGTTCTCGGTGTGATCGGCGGCTCAGGTCTCTATGATATCGAAGCGCTGACGAACCGTCGCGAGCGCAAGATCCAGACTCCGTGGGGCGCACCTTCGGATACGCTGCTAGAGGGCGAGATCGGGGACGTGCGGATCGTGTTTCTCCCGCGTCATGGCCGTGGACATCGGCTCCCGCCGAGCGATCTCAATTACCGCGCAAACATCGCGGCACTGAAGATGGCTGGATGCACGGACATTCTCTCGGTATCTGCCGTTGGGTCGCTGCGTGAGAACCTGCCGCCTGGACACTTCGTGGCGGTAGACCAATTCATCGACCGTACATTCTTGCGCGAAAAATCGTTCTTCGGTCAGGGTATGGTGGCGCACGTCTCAGTGGCTAACCCTACCTGCTCTCGCCTTTCGGGCCTCGCCGCAGCCGCCGCGCGCGAAGCCGGAGCGGATGTCACCGAAGGCGGGACCTACCTCGTGATGGAAGGCCCGCAGTTTTCGACGCGCGCTGAAAGTGAGCTTTATCGCTCCTGGGGATGCCATGTGATAGGCATGACCAACATGCCCGAAGCCAAGCTGGCCCGTGAGGCCGAGCTTCCCTACGCCTCGCTGGCGATGGTCACCGACTATGACTGCTGGCACGCGGAAGAGGGGCCGGTCGATGTCGCGCAGATCGTTGCCTGCATGCATGCCAACGCAGCTAGGGCCCGTAAGACGGTGGAACGGCTGGCATGCGCCCTGCCGAAACAGCGCGAGACCTCGCCGATCGACACTGCCCTCGATTTCGCGGTGATCACCGCGCCCGACGCGCAGGACCCCGCGATGAGGTCCCGCCTTGCGGCAGTGTCGCCTCGCCTGTTCGATAAGAAATCCTAGAGGAGCGCATCGCTAAAATGGACCTCACCCAGCACATCCGCACGATTCCCGACCACCCGAAGCCGGGTATCCTGTTTCGCGACGTGACCACGTTGATGGGACACCCCGACGCTTTCCGCCATGCGGTACATGCCATCGCATCGAAAGCTGCAGCGCATAACTGCAGCAAAGTCGCCGGCATTGAGGCGCGTGGCTTCATTTTCGGCGGTGCCGTTGCAACCGCCCTGGGCGTAGGCTTCGTGCCGCTGCGCAAGCCCGGCAAGCTTCCCTACCAAACGCGCTCGGTCACCTACGCGCTCGAATACGGCACAGACACTCTTCATATGCATATCGATGCAGTCATTCCCGGCGACCGCGTGCTTATCGTCGATGACTTGATCGCCACGGGCGGCACGGCCATCGCTGGCGTCGACCTGCTTCGCTCTTCTGGCGCATCGATAGCCGGGGCAAGCTTCGTGGTTGATCTGCCTGACTTGGGCGGTGCCAACAGGCTGCGTGACCTCGACCTGTCTGTGCACGTCTTGTGCAGCTTT
>JAGWXN010000521.1 GCA_018969885.1 Betaproteobacteria bacterium
TGCTCAAGGACCCCAAGGGCGTGGGCGATTTCATGGCTGATCGTGGCCGCAAAATTGCAGGGCACGGGCCGATCCGGGCGCGAGATGAAAGCGCGGGGATTGCAGTGGATGCGCCGCACGAGCTGGTGCGCCTCGCAGGCGTTCTCGCGCATATCGACCATCCGCGAGGTGTCGAAGTCGATCTGCCACTCAGCGGGCGAGCCGCGATCGAGCAGGACCAAGCGGGCCGCGCCCTTGAGGGCCACGTTCCACTCGTTCACGGCCTGCAATGTCTTCGCCTGCTCATAGGCGCTGGCCGTCGAGGGCAGGGAGAAGGTCCGCTCTTGCTGTGCATTGGCGGCAGATGCAGCCAGCACCAGGGCGGCGGCGAGGATTGCGGTTTTCATGCTGCGGACCCATAGGTTACGTCGCTGGTCTGGATCATCTTTCGTGCGATGGTGCGAACCGTTTGGTTCTCAGAACGCAAGGCGGTGTAGGCGTACAAGCTGATGGCCTGCGGATCGCCGTTCTGTAGGGCGCGGCGCAGGCGCATCAGCATGAGGAAATTGGTGGCGTCCATCACAGCCCTCCCATCGACCAAAGGCGCTTGTGCTCGCGATCCGCGCGGGAGTCGCGCTCAAGCTCGGAGAGCAGCCGCGAGATTCGGGCGTTCGTCATGGCGCCGATGGGCTTGCCCTTCGCGAACTCAGTGATCGTGTCGGCGTCGCGGTCGCGGAAGAACTCCAGCGCCTCGTTCAAGTCCTCATAGGACTCGAAGGACCAGTGCATCTTCCCGTCCCATTTGGAGCGGGACTGATAGCCGACTACGTAGCAATCGGCAGTTTGGGTGTGCAGGGTGTCCATCAGTAAGCCTCCGCTTCTGCGCGGGTGATGAAGTGGTGGATGCCGCCGGAGCATTCGTTCCAGCGGTCGGTATCCCACTGATCGCAGGTCACGCGCTGGCCGACTCGGTATTCGGTTTTGCCGTCATGTGAGCTAACGCCGAACTCCGCGCCGAACACTTTCAGCACGTCGGCAAAACCAGCGCGGCACTTGCGGCCCGTCGCGTTACTGCGTGGCGCATCTTCGGGGATCAGCAGCTTGACGATCACGCCGCCGCTGCACTTCTTCCAGGCCGTGTAGGCCCCAGCCTCGGGCACGATAGAGAGTTGGGCGGATTGAAGTTCGCTCAGGACGGCACCGCTCAGGACGGCACCGCGCAGGCCGGCACCGCGCAGGTCGGCACCGCTCAGGACGGCACCGCTCAGGACGGCACCGCTCAGGTCGGCATCGCTCAGGTCGGCATCGCTCAGGTCGGCATCGCGCAGGCCGGCACCGCTCAGGTCGGCACCGCTCAGGTCGGCACCGCTCAGGACGGCACCGCTCAGGACGGCATCGCTCAGGTCGGCATCGCTCAGGACGGCACCGCTCAGGACGGCACCGCGCAGGCCGGCACCGCGCAGGTCGGCATCGCTCAGGACGGCACCGCTCAGGACGGCACCGCTCAGGTCGGCACCGCTCTTGAAGGCCCACTTTGCGGCGAGCCCGATCTTGAAGCAGATCGGCGCGCTTTCATCGCATTCGATTTCAGCGGTGAATTGAACCGATCCGGTCCAGCGGTTGCGGATGTCGAACTTGATCTTGCTGTCGGGCATGTTAGCGGGCCTCCGCTGCGGTCGCGTACAGCGACTCGATCAGGCGATAGCCGCGCTGGATCGCGTCGGCCTTGCGCTTGGCCTTTGCCTTGTCGATGTCCTTGGGGAACATCCGGTGAGCCGTGTGCCTCTTGGTCGCCCAAGGCTTGCCCTGTTCGCCGCGCGTCGAAAGGCGAGGCTTGGCAGAAACGGGCGTGAAGCGGGCAGTCCGGCTGCGCTGCTCGGCGGCGCGGGCTGCGAGCATGTCGGCTCGGGTCTTTGAATTGCTGTCGGGCATGTGCGGCTCCCTCTCGATTGATGGGAGCAGCCTAGATACGAATT
>JAGWXN010000522.1 GCA_018969885.1 Betaproteobacteria bacterium
TTAACCGCGAGGCGGGCTCGACGCTGATCCTGGTCACCCATGATGAAGTGCTGGCGGGCCGCTGCTCGCTACGGCTAAGGCTGCACGCGGGCAGGCTCGATTCGATCGAGGAAGGCGCGCGCGTTTAGCGGCTTCGAAGGTAATCCAGCGTGTCACGGGTGGCCGGATCGATCTCGTGTGAACCGACTGTATGGGCCGCCTCCGCTCCCGGCGCTCCCAGGAGCGACTCCATGCCGAGCGCCAGCCGCTTGCCAAGTTCCACCCCCCATTGGTCGAATGGATTCAGCCCCCATAGCCATCCCAGACAGACGGTTTTGTGCTCGTAAAGCGCGATCAGCGCGCCCAGGTTCGCCGGGTCGAGACGGGGGAGGTGGATCAGGGTGACGGGCCGACCGCCCGGATGAACGCGCTGCGGGTCGCTATCGTCGTGGCCCAGGCACAGTGCCTGAGCCTGCGCGATGGCATTGGCATGAAGGGCGCGCCCGCGTAGCCACGGGTCAGTGTCCGTCGCACCGCCGACGATCACGATGTCGATCGGATGAACCGCCACACCCTGATGAAGCGCCTGGAAGAACGAATGCTGACTATCCGTTCCGGGCTCGCCCCAGACCACCGGCATGGTCATCCGCCCGACGGGCTGCCCCTGAGCCGTCACCGACTTGCCGTTGCTCTCCATTTGCAGTTGCTGCAGGTGTGCGGCAAAGCGGCGAAGCGCGTCCGAATACGGGATCACTGCCTCGGTACCGGAGTGAAGCAGGCTGGCATTCCAGGCGCTGATCAGCGCCAGCATCATCGGCGCGTTTTCAAGGCAGGGGGCCGTCGTGAAATGACGATCCATGGCAAGCGCGCCGGCGAGCATCGCCTCGAACGCGTCCGCGCCAATCTGCAACATGATGGGCAGGCCCACCGCCCCCCATAGCGAATATCGTCCACCGACCCAATCGGGGCAAGGGAAGATGTTGTGAGCATCAACGCCTAGCGATCGGGCGGCGTCGAGGTTGGAACTGACGGCAATCAGGTGACGACCGAGTGCATTGCTTGCCACCCCGCCGTCCAGCAGCCACTGCTGCACCGCTTGCGCATTGCGTGCAGTTTCTGGAGTGCGCCATGATTTTGACGCCACAATAACCAGCGTGGTGAGCGGGTTCAGGTCACGGGAAAGTCGTGACCATCGGTCGGGATCAATGTTGCCTAAAAAATGAACACGCAGCCTCGGATGTGCGAACTGGTGCAGCGCCTCACATGCGAGTTCAGGGCCCAGTTGCGAGCCGCCAATCCCCACGTGGAGGATGTCGCTGATCGGGCGGCCGGTCGCACCCCGCCACTGTCCGGATCGCACCTGTTCGGACACCGTACGCATGCGGGCAAGCGTGTCACGGACGGTGGCGCTGACCTCAGAATCGAGTGAAGGGGTCAGCCGGGCGTCCGGATCGCGAAGTGCAGTGTGCAGGGCCGGGCGGCGCTCGCTCGAATTAACCCATTCGCCCCGGAACATCGCATCGCGCCAGGCAGTGAGCCCTGCCTGGTTCGCAAGCGACGCGAGGGTTGGCAAGGCCGTCGCAGGCAATCGCTGACGGCTAAAGTCGATTCGAAGCTCAGCCGCATTGATCACCAGGTGCTGGCTCCGCTCGGGCTCGCTCGCCAGAATGCTTGTCAACGGTAGTGCGCGGCTCCTGGCGACCTGGTCCGAGAGCGATGTCCAGGCGTTTTCGAGTGCGGCGGAATCGAGGCTTGGGAAATACGGAGTCATATCTTTCGCCCGGCTAAGGGGGAGATCAATAAATTGAGTGCCTTCGCCACCCAGAATGGGAGGTCGCCTGCGGCGAGACCAATTGTTCCAACCCCCTCCGCTGCATAAAGTTCCCCGGCACGGGCGTGAACATATGCGCCCAGGCACGCAGCGTGCGCGGGTGGGAGACCTTGGGCGAGCAGCCCCCCGATGACGC
>JAGWXN010000523.1 GCA_018969885.1 Betaproteobacteria bacterium
CAGCGCCACCCAAAACCGCGACACCGGTTCGATGATGTGGTCGTTGAAGTCATAGCCCGGGTTATGCACCATACAGCCACCCGGCTGTCCCGTGAGACCGTTTCCCACGAAAAAATAACACCCCGGCACCTTCTGCAACATGAAGGCGAAGTCCTCGCTTGCAGTCAAGCGCCGGCCCTCGGTAACCACCCGCTCAGACCCGAACAGGGAGAGCGCCACGTCCGATGCGAACCGGGTACAGTGGGCATCATTGACGAGTACGTCATAGCCTGGTCTCCAGTCAATCACGGCCTCCACCCCCAGGCCCCTTGCCTGCGAATCGACAATGTCGACGATTCGACGGCGAAGCAGCGCCCGCACCTCGGCATTGAGCGCACGCACGCTCAGTTCAAGCGTGGCACGGTCTGGAATGACGTTACCCGCCTGGCCGGCATGAAGCGCCCCCACCGACACCACAGCGGTTTCAAGCGGATCCACATTACGTGCAACCACCGACTGAAGTGACAGGACGATCGACGAGGCGGCAACGATCACATCGGTCGTGGTGTGCGGCATGGCACCATGCCCCCCCACCCCGTTCAGATGCACCGTGACGTCGTCGCTCGATGCCATGGTCGGACCGCTTCGGAACATGAAGCTGCCAGTGGCCAAACCCGGCAGGTTGTGCATGGCAAAGACGGCATCGCAAGGAAAACGATCGAATAGGCCATCGTCGATCATGCGCACCGCGCCGCCCGCGCCCTCCTCTGCAGGCTGAAAAATCAGATTGACGGTGCCCTCAAAGCGCGCCGACTGCGCAATGGCCCGGGCTGCCGCGAGTAGCGTGGCAGTGTGACCATCGTGGCCGCAGGCGTGCATGACCCCCGGCACGGTGCTCGCCCACGCCACGCCGGTTTTTTCATGGACGGGAAGCGCGTCCATGTCGGCGCGAAGACCCAGACGACGGCCGCCATGGCCGCGCTGAAGCTGCCCCACCACACCGGTTCCTCCGATCCCGGTTGTCACCGAATAGCCCCACTCCGACAGGAGCTCCGCCACCATCGCCGCGGTGCGATGCTCGCTGAACCCGAGCTCAGGATTTGCATGCAGATCACGACGGATGCGAATGAACTGCGCAAGCGGCATCCCCGCCTCCGGCTGCGCGAGGTGCGGCGCAAGCGTGACGGCTTCGGTGACGGTGTTCATCGGCCGCTCACTGGGACTGAAGATTCATCGACTTGGCAATCGCCCGCATCTGCGCTGTGTTGTCCGCATAGAGCTTCGACAGTTCATCCAGCGGGCGTGGGCCCGGCACCACCATCGCCTGCGCCTCGAGTTGCCCGCGCACCGTGGCGTCGTTGGCCACTTCGCCCAGTGCCTTGTGCAGCACGTTCACGATCGCCTCGGGCGTGTTCCGGTGCACGAAATATCCCGCCCAGATATCAAAAACAAAACCCTTCAGCGACCGGCTCTCGTCCAGTGTGGGCACTTTTGAAAACAGCTGCTGGCGCCCGGCGGACAGCACTGCTGGCGCTTTCAGCTTGCCCTCCTCCACCAGCTGAACCTGGCCCTTGCCATAGGGGGTCATGAAGATGTCGACCTGACCGGCGAGCAGATCCTGCACCGCCGGTGCGCCGCCCTTGTAGGGCACATGCACCATCGGCACACCGGTCACACTGGACATGTGTTCGCCGAGCAGGTGATAGAACGAACCCGGCCCCACGCTCGCGTAGGTAAGCGGCTTGCCGCCTGCTGCAGCCCGCTTGGCGTAAGCCATCAGCTCATCGCCGTTGGCAGCCGGCAGGTCTTTGCGCGCGAGCATCACCAGCGGGTTGATGGTGATCATCTGCACCAGCCGAAAATCTTCGCTGCGGTATTTGATGGCCGCATTGGCAAGCGGTGCAAGGATCAACTCGTTGGGCGAACCCTGAAAGATGAGGTAGCCATCAGCGGGGCTGTTCAACAC
>JAGWXN010000524.1 GCA_018969885.1 Betaproteobacteria bacterium
TGCTTGAAGACCTTGAAACGGCGGTTGCAAAGGCCGAAACAGAAAGCGAAGCGCGCAGTCGCGGGCGCACGGCGCGTGAGCCTTCTCAGCGCAATATCGGCCGCCTGCCGGAACATCTTGAGCGTATCGAGCGGGTGATCGAGCCAGAGAGCCTCGAGTGCCCGTGCGGCTGCGGCGAGATGGCGAGGATCGGCGAAGACCGCACTGAGCGGCTCGACTGCGTACCTGCGCAGCTCCGGGTGATCGTCACGGTACGTCCTAAATATGCCTGCCGGACCTGCGAGACCGGCGTCGTGCAGGCGCCGGCCCCGGCGCACCTGATCGAAGGCGGGCTGCCAACCGAAGCGCTGATCGCGCAGGTTCTGGTCTCCAAATATGCTGACCACACACCGCATTACCGTCAGGCCCAGATCTTTGCCCGGTCGGGCATCCAGCTTGATCGTGGCACCCTGGCTGGATGGAGCGGAGCGGCGGGCTTCCATCTGTCGCCGATAGCGCGGCGGCTTGGTGAAATCCTCAAGACCTCTGATCACCTGTTCATGGATGAAACCCGGTGCCCGGTGCTTGATCCTGGAGAAGGCAAGACAAAGAGCGGTTATCTCTGGGCGCTGGCCCGTGACGAGCGAGGATGGGGCGGAACGGGTCCGCCGGGTGTGGTCTACTTTTACGCCGATGGCCGGGCTGGCCGCCATGCCGAGACGTTCCTCGATGGGTTTACCGGAACCCTGCAGGTCGATGCCTATGCGGGCTATAAACGCCTTGCGCGAGGTGACCGGCCGGGCGGCGCGCTCGTACTCGCCAACTGCTGGGCACACGCCCGCCGCCGGCTTGTAGAGATCAGGGATGCATCCGGTTCGCCCATTGCGGACGAAGGCCTGAAGCAGATCGCCGCGCTCTATGCCATCGAGAAGGAAATCCGGGGCCTTGATCCCGAAGCCCGCCGGCTTGTCCGCCAGGCTCGCACCGCGCCGCTGGTGGCTGCGTTCGGTGACTGGCTGAAACAGAAGCGCGCACGCGTCTCTGCCAAATCGCGTCTGGGTGAGCATCTCACCTATATCGCCAACTGCTGGGGCGGGCTGCAGGTGTTCCTCTCTGACGGCTGTGTCGAGATGGACAGCAACCCAGTTGAGAATCGCATCCGTCCCCTGGCTCTTGGCAGAAAGAATCATCTGTTCGCAGGACACGACGAAGGCGCGAAGGCCTGGGCCTGCATCGCCAGCCTCATCGAGACCTGCAAACTCAATGACGTCGAGCCTTTCGGATACCTCAGGACAACGCTTGAGGCGATCGCCCAGGGTCATCCCATGAAACGCCTCGATGAACTTCTGCCAGGGCCGTTCGCCAAAAAGTCAATGCACTGAGCATGTGGGGCGCTCGCAGCGCTTACGGTTGACCAGCCGGACGCGCTCCGAGACCGCAGTGATGTGAGCCTTCGCGGCCTCCGCCGTTCCAGCCGCGACCGTCAGCGCGGGGCGACCGAGGATGCCACGGATCTCACTCGCATTTATCCGACGGATCCGATTGGCGCTGAGTACGCGGGCAAGCTTCTTGTCAGTCAGTCGGGTCGCGTCAGCCGGCGTTGGCGCCAGAGACCAGATATCCAGGAACCAGTCGGCTCCAGGATCTTCCACAAGATCAAGGGCTTGCGGATAGCAGCGCCAGAGTTGATGACGAATGCGATTGGTCAGACGGTTGCGCTCTTCCTTGAGCTCTTCGGCCATCCGCGACCACTCGCGCAACTCCACCACCACCGGCTCAAGCGCTTCCAGACGACGGAAGCAATGACGGTCGGTGCGCAGGGACGAAGCGAGCACCAGGGCGTCGCGTCGGTCGTCCTTGGCTCCCGCTGGCGAGAACCGGTCGCGGAAGCGATCAAGTTGCTTGGGGTTGATCGCAAAAACCGCAAACCCGCGATCCATCAGCGCTTCGACCACCGGGCCA
>JAGWXN010000072.1 GCA_018969885.1 Betaproteobacteria bacterium
GGGTGCGATCAACGTTACGGGTTCACGCTGGCACGCCGGCGACTCGGTCACCGACCTGATCACTGGCGGTATCGGTCAGTACACCGTGCGCGGCGAGAACATGATCATGGTCGTGGCCGGTGCTGGCACGGGTGCCTGGGCAGGTTCGAATGCCTACATGGGCTACATGGGCGCCAGCGGCAACCTGCCAACCACCGGTATCGGTGTTGGCCAGGACAACGGCGAGTCGGTTGGAGCCAACACCAGCGCGACCGGCAAGTATCAGGGCCTGAAGATCGCCTACTCCCAGGGCGCACTGGTTGGTTCGTTCGACATGCAAACGTCGGATACCGGCCCGATCACCGCCGGTGCCTCAACGACCACCCCCGCTGGCAGCAAGCTTGAGCGCTCCGCTTGGAAACTGGGTGCCGGCTATCGCTACTCGGGTGCCAAGTCGCAAAACATCGTGTCGATTCAGTACGTCGAGCGTGAGCGCACGATCACCACGGCTGCTGGTGCCGCTACCAAGGGCAAAGAAGACGTGGTCGCTCTGGTCGGTCAGTACGACGCTGGTTCGGGCTGGTTGCTGAACGCCACCTACGGTGTTGCGTCCGATCGCAAGGACAACAACGTCTCCGTCGCTGGCTCCGGCGCCAAGTCGTACGGTCTCGGTGTCGTGAAGATCCTGAGCAACCGTACCCACGCTCTGTTCCACTTCCGCGTGATCGACAACGACCGGGCTGGCACGTACGGTCTTGCCGGCGGTAACTACCAGAGCGGTACGCCTGCTGCAGGCGCCGACTCCAAAGGCTGGGGTCTTGGCCTGGTGCACCTGTTCTAAGCGAATCCAGCGCAAGCTGAATCTCGTTTGAACGAGCCGCCCTGTTCGCAGGGCGGCTTTTTTTTTGCCTGTGGCCTGCGTCGGCCCGGGCAGTACTTTAAGTCCGAATCATTCAGGCTTAAACTTTCCCGCGATGAATAAGCGGGAAGACCTCAAGGCCCCCTACACACCACTGGACCAGGAAAGCCGGGTGGTGGCCCGTGACCATACTGCGCTCAAGCTCTGGTTGCGCTTACTCACCTGCACCACGCTGATTGAAGGCTCGGTCAGCCAGCGGTTAAGACGTGGATTCAGTTCCACGCTGCCACGCTTTGATCTGCTCGCGCAGCTCTATCGCGTACCTGCAGGCTTACGAATGAGCGATCTCTCCCGCCGCCTGATGGTGACCGGCGGCAATATCACAGGGCTGGCCGATCAGCTGGAACATGAAGGTTTTCTGGTGCGCGAGGCCGTACACGGCGACCGGCGCGCCATCTGCCTGAAACTCACCGACTCCGGGCGGGCGCGCTTTGCCGAGATGGCACATGCGCATGAATCCTGGGTCGTCGCGCTGATGTCATCGCTCAGCACAGCCGAGCAGCAAACGCTGCTCGACCTGTTGGGAAAACTCAAGCTCGCGCTTCACCATGACTACGACCTTGACCAAGGTGCCGCTCGACCGCGCCCCGCGAAATTAGGGCGGGCTCCGCACCCCTCGGGGCCTGCCCGTGCGCGGCGCTCGCCGCCCCAACCACCGCGGAAACGCGGCATCAAACGCAACGGAGAATCCTGATGCACCGCTCCGCCCACCTCGACACCTTCGCCCGCGACCATCTGCCGCCGCGCGCGCAGTGGCCAGCGTTCCTGGCCTCGCCCGACACCCGCTATCCCCCCCGCATGAACGCGGCGGTGGAACTGCTCGATGCGATGATCGCGCGCGGCCACGGCGATTCGATTGCGCTCATCAACGACGACGGCCGCTGCACCTGGCGTGAGCTTGCCGCGCAGGTTGACCGTATCGCCCACGTGCTCACCGGCCCCATGCGACTGGTGCCCGGTAACCGGGTGCTGCTCCGAGGCGGTAACCACCCGATGATGGCGGCCTGCTGGCTCGCTACCGTGAAGGCGGGGCTGGTGGCGGTGGCTACCATGCCGCTACTCCGTGCCGCGGAGTTGATTCAGATTGCCGACAAGGCACAGGTCAATGCGGTGCTCTGTGATCTGAAGCTGCGCGCCGAGATCGACGTGAGCGCCGGTCAGTGCGAGCGCCTGCGCGGCGCCCTGTTTTTCAATGACGGAAGCGGCGCGGCCGACGCGCTTGAAAGCCATTTCCCGCGGATCGACGCACCCTACAATGCCTGCGATACCGCATCCGACGACGTCGCCCTGATCGCTTTCACCTCGGGCACCACCGGCCAGCCCAAGGGCACCATGCACTTTCATCGCGATGTGATCGCGATGTGCGACCTCTTCCCTCGCCATGTGCTGAAGCCTGTTGCTACCGACATCTTCTGCGGCACCCCGCCGCTTGCCTTTACCTTTGGTCTCGGCGGCATGTTGTGCTTTCCCATGCGGGTGGGGGCAGCCACACTCCTCCTCGAGGGCCTCACGCCCGAGAAACTGCTCTCGGCGATCGAGCGCCATCGCGCAACGGTTGTCTTCACCGCGCCCACCTTCTATCGCCAGATGGCGCCGCTCCTCGGTCGGTTCGATCTGAGATCGCTTCGCGCAAGCGTGTCAGCGGGCGAAGCGCTGCCCGATGCCACCCGTCAGCTCTGGCGCGCGGCAAGCGGTCTGGAAATGATTGACGGTATCGGCTCGACGGAGATGATTCATATCTTCATTTCGTCCGCGGGAGCCGAGGTGCGCCCCGGGGCGATTGGCAAGGTCGTGCCCGGCTACGAGGCCCGGATCGTCGACGAACACATGAACACGCTGCCGCCCAATACCGTGGGTAAGCTCGCGGTGCGAGGGCCCACCGGCTGCCGCTATTTGGCCGACTCACGCCAGACCCAGTATGTGCGAGACGGCTGGAACCTGCCCGGTGACACCTTTATGGTGGACGAAGACGGCTATTTCCACTACCAGGCCCGCTCCGACGACATGATCATCTCGGCGGGCTACAACATCGCAGGCCCCGAGGTCGAGGCGGTACTGATGGCCCACGAAGCGGTGGCCGAGTGCGGGGTGGTGGGGGTGGCCGATCCCGAGCGCGGTCAGATCGTGCGCGCCTATGTGGTGGCCCGACCCGGCATGATCGCGCGGCATGGCGGCGAACCCGCGCTCGCGAAAGTGCTGCAAGACTATGTGAAGGCCACGATTGCGCCGTATAAATATCCGCGCTCGGTCGTGTTTCGGGAGAGCCTGCCGCGCACCGAAACGGGGAAGTTGCAACGGTTCAGGTTGCGGCAGGAATAAGCCGTCGCGGAGTACGCTAGCCCACAACCGTAGCGGCCTCATAACCAATCATAAAGATTCTTTTAAATCGTTTAGTAATTGATTTATAGTAGCTTTATGAAGAGCACCTCCCCGCCCCCTCTACCGGTTTTACGCTGCCTCGCCCGACTGGGGGCGGGCATTTCCCTGGCTCGGCGCCGTCGGCATCTCACGCAGCAGGATCTTGCCGAGAGAATTGGCGCGACGGCCAACACTGTTCGCCGGATAGAGGCGGGACACCCAGGGATTGCGATGGTTCTTTTCGCTCGAGCGCTGCAGGTATTTGGCGAACTCGACAAACTCGATCACATCCTCGACACTGATCAAGACACCGTCGGGCTCACCCTGATGGATGCACGGCTTCCCCAGCGCATCAGGAAGCCGCGAGGTACGCCAGAGTCGGGAGGATTTTGATGCCATCCCGGTCGCCCCCCCAGGCAGGCCTGACCAGGGTGGAGGTCAGCGTCTGTCTCGGTCGCGCAGCAACACCGCTCGGCCAGCTTGTTTTCGTAAAGGACGGCCAGCGAGAGTTTTCTCAGTTCGCATACAGCAGCGAGTGGCTATCTGATACCCGCTACTTTGATATATCGCCCGACTTGAGCCGTCATCCCGGCTACCAGCTTCGAAAGCCACCCACCAGGAATGACGCCAGCTTCTTTCTAGCGCTGGCCGATACCGCACCCGACGCCTGGGGCCGGCGAGTCGTCGCCCGCGCTCATGCAAAGGCGCGCGCAACCAACGCAACGCTCTCACCGTTGACTGAAATGGATTATCTCGCGGCAGTGGACGACTTGAGTCGCGTGGGCGCGCTGCGCATTCGCGATGCCCAAGGGCGTTATCTGCGAACAGTCGCAGCGGGTGAGCGCTCTACGCCCACCCTGCTGGAGCTCGAAAACATACTGCTCGCCTCTCACGCTGTCGAGATGAGTCAGGAGACCGCAGAAGATCTTGCTTATCTCCAGGGGAAGGCGACGTCCCTGGGGGGGATGCGCCCGAAGTGCAGCATGATCGACCTGGATGGCGCCTTATCCATTGGGAAATTCCCGAGCATGACCGATGAACGTTCGGTCACGCGCGGAGAGGTGCTCGCACTCCGTCTGGCGAAACTGGCGGGTATCAACAGTGCCGAGGCTCGCGTCACGATGGTTCAAGGTCAGCCCGTTTCCATCATTCGACGGTTCGATCGGACACCTGGGCAAAACCGTATTCCCTACCTGTCCGGCGCGACGCTCCTGCAGGCCAGGCGCGATGATGAACACTCCTACACCGAGATCATCGACGTCATGCGCTCAATGTGCGCAGACTTCGTGACCGATGCCAGGCAGTTATGGCGACGGCTTGTCTTTAATCACCTGATCAACAACGTCGATGACCACCTACAGAACCTGGGGTTTCTGTACAGGGAAAGAAACAGGTGGCAGCTATCTCCCGCATTCGATCTGAACCCTTTCCCGGATAAAACCCGCGAGTCGAAAACCTGGCTGAGCGAGGATACGGGCCCAATCACCTCGACTCGGCAGCTGCTCGATCAGGCAATCCGGTTCGAGCTCAATTCGGACCAGGCGAAGTCCGTTTTCGCGGAAGTCGCCACTGCTGTTTCAAGGTGGGAGGAGGTGGCCACCTCTCCCGAGGTGGGACTATCGAGTCGCGAACTCGACGACTTCAGACCCGCGTTTCAGCTCCCCCGCCGGGAAGCGGCGCGCTCATGACGCCCCTGCTCAAGCCGCCTCGCGAAGCGCCCGACGCAGAATCTTCCCAACGTTGGTCTTGGGCAGCTCGGTTCGGAACTCCACCTGCCGCGGCCGCTTGTAGCCGGTGAGCTGCTCGGCACAGAAGCTGATCAACGCCTGCTCAGTGAGCGCAGGGTCCTTCCGCACGACATAGAGCTTCACGGTTTCGCCCGTCTTGTCATCGGGCACGCCCACAGCGGCCACCTCCAACACACCGGGGTGGAGGGCCGCCACCTGCTCGACCTCGTTCGGATACACGTTAAAGCCCGACACCAGAATCATGTCCTTCTTGCGATCCACGATACGGATGTAGCCGCGCTCATCGGCCACACCGATATCGCCCGTCCGGAAAAAACCGTCTGCGGTAAACACCCGCGCAGTTTCATCGGGGCGCTGCCAGTAACCGGTCATGACCTGAGGGCCGCGAACGGCAATTTCACCGCGCTCACCAAGCGGCACCTCCTGCCCGTCATCGTCGAGCATGACCACGTCGGTAGACGGAAGCGGCAAACCGATGGTGCCCGAGTAGGCATCGGTATCCGTGGGATTGCAGGTGGCCGAGGGCGAAGTCTCAGAAAGACCATAGCCCTCGCAAATCGGGCATCCAGTGAGCTCAAGCCACTTCTGGGCCGTGGCCGCCTGCACCGCCATGCCGCCGCCGTTACTCACCACGAGGCCCGAGAAATCAAGCTGCCGGAACCCTTCGTGATTGACCAGCGCGTTATAGAGCGTGTTGACCGCCGGGAAAATATTGAGCCGGTGGGGCCTGACTTCTTTCACCAGCGCATCGAGGTCGCGCGGATTCGGGATAAGAATGTTTTTCGCACCGATCCGCATGCCAAGGAGCGCGCAGATTGTGAACGCGAAGATGTGATAAAGCGGCAGCGCGCACACCACGGTGATCGGTTCGCCCGCAGGCAGCGGGCGCCTGGTGTTGTGAAGCGCGGGCTGGATCCAGGCCTCGGACTGCAACAGGTTCGCGATCAGATTGCGGTGCGACAGCGCAGCGCCCTTTGAGACGCCCGTGGTGCCGCCGGTGTATTGCAGCACCGCCAGATCCTGATGCCCGACCTGTACCGGTTGCAGGGCGAGGGACTCGCCGCGCTTGAGCACCGCCCGAAACGACAGCGCCTCGGGCAAATTCCAGGCCGGCACCATCTTCTTCACGTGCTTCACGACCGCATTAACCAGCATGCCCTTCAAGCCGCCCAGCAGGTCACCCATTCCGGTAACCACCACCGATTCGATTGACGTGTTCGCCACCACCTGCTCGAGCACATGCGCGAAATTTTCGAGAATGACGATGGCGCGCGCGCCGGAATCTTTCAGTTGGTACTCAAGCTCGCGCGCGGTGTAGAGCGGGTTGACGTTCACGATCACCATGCCGGCGCGCAGCACGCCCGCAAGGGCCACCGGATACTGAAGCACGTTGGGCATCATGAGTGCCACCCGGTCGCCGCGGCGCAGCCCCGTTGACTGCAGCCACGCAGCGAATGCACGCGAACGCGCATCGAGCTCGCCGAACGTCATGCCAACGCCGAATCCAACGTAAGCAGTGCATGCCGCGTGCGTGCGAAAAGCTTCGTTGATCAGGTCGATAAGTGACCCGTAGAGCGTGTCGTCAATCGTGGGGGGAACCCCGGCCGGGTAAGACTTCAGCCACAACCGCTCCATGTTGCCTCCTGTGCACGGCGCCTTTTGGGTGCGCATGGCGCCGCGAATCGTTTGATGTCCCTCTTTTTACTCCATTCGCGCAGCCGCGGCCAGACGTGCCGCACGCGCTTCAGGGGGAAGCGCGGCAAGCGCACGCACCGCCTCGTAAAACCGCGGCAGGTTCTCTCGCTCGGCACGGTAAAGGCCCAGAAACGCTGGGACCAGGTCATGGTAGAGCCCCACCGACATCAGATGCGCGTTACCAAGTGCCTGTGCAAACCAGCGATCCCAGGCTGAAAAAGCGGGGTTGGCCGCCCTCAATGTGGCAAACGCTTCGCGAAGATCGGCGAACGCCTGGCGGCGGCCCTCGCGCTTTTGTTCGTCCGAAATCGGCTGGTTATAGATCGCCCGCAATCGCCCGGCGGTCTCGGACAACAGCGAGACAATCCGCTCGCGGCGTTCGCGCCGGGCGAGCCAGTTGGCAAGCACCGACGGATCAGCAGCCGAGTGGGTCAACCAGCGCTCCACGCCAATTCGCTCAACCGCGGTGGCAAAGGATTCATTGAATCGGGTGTCACCCGGCACCCAGACCACCTGATGGGCGAGCTCATGAAAGATGAGCTGTGCAAGCTCGGGCTCGGGCTGCTCAATGAAGGTGCTCAGGAGCGGATCGGCAAACCAGCCCAGAGTGGAATAGGCCGACACGCCGGCGACCTGCACATCGAGCCCCTCGGCACGCAGGCGCGCTGCATACGTCTCGGCCTCTCCCTCGTTGTAGTAACCGCGGTAGGCCACGCAACCCGCCACCGGAAAACACCAGCGCACCGGTTCAAGCGACAGCTCAGGCGCGGCCTGCACATTCCACACCACATGCGGTCGATCGATCTGCGCAAAGCGGGTGAAGCTCCCGTTATCGGGTAGCGCGAGTGCGTCCACCGCAAAGCGCCGCAGTTTTTTCGCGAGCTCAAGCCGCTGCTTCAGGGCGGGACGCGTTCCGGGATCGCCAATCAGCTCATCGACCGGTCGCGCTGACCACCAGAGCGAGAGATGGCCGCGCGCAGACTGCCAGAGATAGGCGGGTTCGTAGCCGCTGCGTGCGGCGGGCTTTGCCACCGCTTCGGTTGGGGGATGGTCCGCAACAGCGGCCGCACCGGTCAGCGCCATCCATACCCCGAACGCGATTCTCGCGATCGGTTGCAGCCGATGAGACCGCCCGGGATCCACGCGCCACACCCCCTATAATCGACCGCAACGGGCCGCCCGCTTCCAAGATGCGTCCTCTTCCCACCGCCTACCCAAGGTCCTTCCATGTCTGATTTCGTTCTCCGTGGCGCCACGCTGGTATTTCCCGACCGCGACCCCGAGCGCGGCGATGTACTCGTGATCGACGGCCGGATCGAGGCCCTGCTCGAACCGGGCGCGCCCGCCCCTGCTGGCATCGCCGAACAACGTGCCGAGGGCCTGCACGCGTTTCCGGGCTGCATCGATGCGCATGTGCATTTCGGCATGGGCGAAAAAATCACCGAATACAGCACAGAAACCGTCTATGCCGCGCAAGGTGGCATCACCACCATTCTGGGCTATTTCCTGAATAACGAAGCCTACTCCGAGGTCTTTCGGCGTGAACAGGAGTACGCGCGCCCGCGCATGCATGTCGACTACGGCTTTCACTTCAGCACCGCCAACGAACTCCACATCGAGGAGCTCGATCGCTATGTGCGCGACTATGGCGTCACCTCCTTCAAGTACTTCATGAATTTCAAGGGTGAGGAAGGGCGCTACCTCGGTCTCGACGGTACCGATGATGGCTTCTTTTATGATCTGCTCAAGCGCTCGGCCGAGGTGGGCCGGCCGATGATCGTCTGTCATACCGAGAACATTGAAATCGTGAACCGCCTGCGCCAGCGCGTGCAGGCCTCCGGGGGCAGCACCCTGCGCGATTGGGCCTCGTGCAAGCCCGCGCTCACCGAAGCCGAGCCCGCCATCCGCGCCATGTTCCTCGCCGAGAAGCTGGGCGCGCGCGTGTTCTTCCCGCATATCTCCACCCGTATGACGCTTGATGAGGTGCGCTTCTGGCGCGGTCGCTTCGATCAGGTGTTCGTTGAAACCTGCCCGCACTACCTCACCCACACGGAAGACAGCGACCTCGCGGGCATGGGCAAGGCCAATCCTCCGTTTCACACCGCCGACGACCGGGAGGCGCTCTGGGAGGGCATTGCCGATGGCACGATCGATGTCGTGGCCTCCGATCATGTCGCACGCAAGCGCGCCACCAAAGACAAATCAATGTGGCTCGCATCGCAAGGGTTTCCGGGAAGTGCCACCATCCTCCCCGTGCTGCTCTCCGAAGGCTGGCACAAGCGGCGCATCCCGCTCCGAAAGCTGGCAGCAACCGTCACCTCCGGGCCGGCGCGCATCTTCGATCTGGCACCCATGAAGGGGTCGCTCGTACGAGGCGCCGATGCCGACTTCACGCTGGTCGATCTCGAGCGCGAACGGACGGTGCGAGCCGATGAGCTGGGCTCTTATTCCGACTACAGCCTCTACGATGGCTGGACCTTCAAAGGCTGGCCGGTGCGCACCATTGTGCGCGGGGTGACGGTGATGGATGAAGGTCGAATCACCGGCCCTGGTGGCCATGGCGAATATCTCTGGCGCCGGATCGGCGAGCCGCCCATCCGAGGCCGGAGTGCTTAAGCCGCCTTTTCCACCTCGACCAGACAGTCGTAGAAGGTGGGCCCGCGGCCCAGGTCGGTGAGCGCCTGACCGGTCACTGCGTTCACGTTGCGGGCCCCCGGCACGAGCTTATGCCACCAGAGGCCCCAGGCCACCACCAGGTCACGGCGCGTGCGATCACTCACCCGCGCGCGCGCCAGAAACGAGCCCCGGTCGTTGAATACCCGCACCTGATCGCCATCGGCAATGCCGCGTGCGGCCGCATCGTCGGGGTGGATTTCGCAGCGCTGTTCGCGCTCAGTCGCCTGCAGGCTTGCCACATTCACAAAGCTTGAATTGAGGAAATGGCGCGCGGGCGGCGAGATCATGGCGAGCGGATAACGGGCAGCGAGCGCCGGATCAGCATGCCGGGATTCGCGGTTGGGGAGCCAATCGGGAAGCGGGTCATGGCCTTCCCGCTTCAGCCGCTCGCTGTAGAACTCGCATTTTCCTGAGGGCGTCGGAAAGCCCCCTTCGGCATACGGCGCATCGGCATGCCGCATCTTGATCCAGCCATCCCGAATCATGCGCTCATAGGCATCTGGACCGGCTAGCGGACTCGACCAGTCCATCGCATCGCGAGCGATCGCCTCATCGCTTGCCTGAAGCAGGGGGTCGATGTAGCCCATTCGGCGCGCAAGGTCACGGAACACGTCGCTGTTTGAGCGCGCCTGTCCGAGCGGTTCGATGGCAGGCTGATTGGCGAGCACATACCAGTGGCCGTAGGCTTTGTGAACGTCGAAGTGCTCGAGCTGCGTGGTGGCGGGCAGCAGATAGTCGGCGTAGTCGGCGGTATCGGTCTGGAAGTGTTCGAGCACCACCGTAAACAGGTCTTCCCGGGCGAAGCCCCGGATCACCTTATCGGAATCAGGTGCGACCGCAACCGGATTCGAGTTGTAGACCACCACCGCCTCGATCGGCGGGTCGGCGGCGAGCAACGCATCCCCAATCTCCACCATGTTGATGGTGCGCGGACGCGCGCCGGGAAGCAGCTCGGTGCGCACATGGCGCGCAGGCGTGGCCGGCACCATGTGGCTGGAGGAGAGCAGTAAGCCACCGGCCGGATCGCGCCATGCGCCAATGAGCGCGGGCAGGCAGGCAACCGCGCGCACCGCGTTGGCCGCGCCATAGACGCGCTGCATGCCGTAGTTGAGCCGGATCGCAGCCGGCCGGATCGTGGCGTAGTCATGCGCGAGGCTTCGTACCTGGTCCTCGGAAATGCCGCAGACGCTGGCCGTACGGGCCGGCGTCCAGGCCGACGCGCGCTCGGCGAGTGCTTCGAACCCCACGGTATGCCGGGCCACGTAGTCCTGATCGATTCGTCCCTCGGTAATCAGAAGGTGCATGAGCCCCAGCGCAAGCGCCGCATCGGTACCGGGCATCAGCGCGATATGTTCATGGCATTTGAGGGCGGTGTCCGTGCGGTGCGGGTCGATGGCGATCAGCTTCGCGCCCCGGCGTTTGGCCTCCTGAGCAATCGCCCAGAAGTGCACGCTCGATGTGATGGGGTTTGATCCCCAGATGAGAATCAGCCTTGAATTGACGAACTGCTCGACATCCATGCCGACCGAACCGCCCAGCGTGTACTGAAGCCCCGTCATGCCAGGCGAGGAACAGATCGTGCGATCAAGAAGCGAGGCCCCCATCTTGTGAAAAAGCCGCGAGCCCATCCCCTCGCCCTGCACCCATCCCATGGTGCCCGCATAGCTGTAGGGGAGAATGCGCTGCGGATCGCGGGCGGCAATCGACTTGAGGCGCGCCGCGATGTCATCGAGCGCCTCGTCCCAGCTCACCGGCTCGAACCGGCCCTCACCCTTCTTCCCCACCCGGCGCATCGGGGTGAGCAGACGATCGGGCGAGTAGGTGCGCTCGGGGTAGCGCGATACTTTGGTGCACAGCACGCCAGCGGTACTGCCGTGGTCGGGGTGGCCGGCCACGCGAATTGCCCGGCCCTTGCGCACGGTAACGAGGAGCGCACAGGTATCGGGGCAATCATGCGGGCACGCGCCGCGCACAATGATGTCGCCCGGCTCGGAGCCGGCGTCGGAAGTGACCGGAGATGCCTCAGTGGCCGCGCTCATAGAAAACCCTGCCTGTTCGGTGAGACCGCATGAAACTGTCGCCTGGGCTGATATTCTCAACCGATTCCGGAAAACTGACGAGTCGCGTCTTGCGCTCGTGTCACCCATGAAACCAATCGAACAGATTGTTGCCTTTAACGCCGAGATCGCAGCCGTCCGCCGCGAGATCCACGCCCATCCCGAGCTCCGCTACGACGAGCACCGCACCAGCGAGCTGGTGGCAAAGAAGCTCGCCGAATGGGGAATCGAAGTTCACCGCGGCCTTGGCAAGACCGGCGTGGTCGGTGTCATTCGACAGGGCAGCTCGCGACGTGCCATCGGCCTGCGCGCCGACATGGACGCACTGCCCATGACCGAGCTCAACCGCTTCGCGCACGCTTCGCGCATCGCGGGCCGCATGCATGCGTGCGGACACGACGGGCATACCGCTATGCTCCTTGCCGCCGCCCGTCACCTCTCCACGCACCGCAATTTCGATGGCACCGTCTACCTGGTGTTTCAGCCCGCCGAAGAGGGTGGCGCAGGCGCCCGCGAAATGATGCGCGACGGACTCTTCGAGCGCTTTCCCATGCAGGCGATCTTCGGCATGCATAACTGGCCGGGCCTCAAACCCGGGCAGATCGCAATGCGTCCCGGGCCCATGCTCGCCTCGTCCAACGAATTTCGAATTGTGTTGAAGGGGCGCGGCACCCATGCAGCGCTTCCGCACCTGGGTATCGACCCCATCCCGGTCGCCTGTCAGCTCGTTCAGGCCTTCCAGACCATCGTCTCGCGCAACCGAAACCCCATTGATGC
>JAGWXN010000073.1 GCA_018969885.1 Betaproteobacteria bacterium
GGCTCGCTCCACGCCGCCACGGCGGCCGATGTTGATCAGGCGGTCCAAGCCGCCGAGCAGGCCCGCCAACGTCCGAACTGGGCCGGCCTCAAGCGCCACGAGCGGGCCGCCATCCTGCATCGCATTGCCGACGGTATCCGGGCCCGCGCCGAGGAGTTGGCCCAATTGCAGCGCCTGGACAATGGGAAACCAGTGGGTGAAACCCGTGCGCTGGTGGCCAGTGCCGCCGGCACCTTCCAGTTTTTCGCTGCCGCCTGCGAAACCTGGGAAGACGAACTGACGCCCGCTCGCGGCGACTTCCTCACCATGAGCGTTCACGAACCACTTGGCGTCGTGGGCGCCATCACGCCCTGGAATTCCCCGATTGCAAGCGAAGCCCAGAAAATCGCGCCCGCGCTCGCCGCTGGCTGCGCCGTGGTGGTGAAACCCGCCGAGATCACGCCGCGTATGGCCATTGAACTCGCGCGGATCGCGCAGCAGGCAGGCCTCCCCGACGGCATTCTGAGCGTCGTGCCCGGCAAGGGGTCCATCGTAGGCGATGCCCTCGTGCGTCACCCGCTCGTCCGGCGCATTGCCTTCACTGGCGGCACTGAAGTCGGCCGCGGCATCGCGCGACTGGCCGCCGACAAGCTGATGCCAGTATCCCTCGAACTGGGGGGCAAGTCGCCCACGATTGTCTGTGCCGACGCCGATCTCGACCATGCGGTGATGGGCGTGCTGTTTGGCATTTTCAGCAGTTCGGGCGAGTCCTGCATTGCGGGCTCGCGCGCCTTCGTCCACGAAAGCGTTTATCCCGCTTTCCGCGAAAAATTGCTCGCGGGCGCGCGTGCGCTCCGGGTGGGCGACCCCAGCCTCGCCACCACGCAAATGGGGCCTCTGGTGAGCCGCGCGCACCGCGACACTGTCGAACGCTTTGTCGAATTGGGCCGTACCGAAGGCGGGACGCTGCTTGCCGGTGGCATGCGGCCATCCGGTCCGCAATACGAGCGCGGCAGCTACTACCTACCTACCGTGTTCGAGGGGTTACCCAACGAGGCGCGGCTGTGTCAGGAAGAAATCTTCGGACCAGTGCTCGCACTGCTGCCATGGCGCGACGAGGCCGATCTGATCGCGCAGTGTAACGACAGCGTCTACGGGCTCGCCTCGGGCATCTGGACGCGGGACTACAAAACCGCCTGGCGGATTGGGCGAGCGTTGGAAACCGGTACCGTCTGGATCAACACCTACAAGCTGTTTTCGATCAGCACGCCTTTCGGAGGCGTGAAACAGAGCGGCGTTGGCCGCGAAAAAGGCCGGCGCGGCATCCTCGAATACTGCGCACAGAAGAGCTTCTACTGGGGGCTCAACGAATCGCCCCTCCCCTGGGCCCGCTGAGCCCCTGCCGGTCGACTTAGGAGCAGCTCCATGGATCTCGGAATCGCTGGCCGCAAGGCCCTGGTCTGCGGCGCAAGCGCCGGACTGGGTTTTGCCTGCGCCCAGGCGCTGGTCGAAGAAGGTGTCGATGTGGTGATCGTGGCCCGCACGGCGCAGACCCTCGCCGATGCAGCCACACGGCTGGCTGCACTCGGGGGCGGCGCAGTTTCGCAAGTGGTCGCAGACGTCACCACCGACCCCGGACGCGCGGCCATTCTCGACGCCCACCCCCGCTTCGATATTGTGGTCACCAACGCGGGCGGGCCCCCGCCAGGCAATTTTCGTGACTGGACGCGCGACAGCTGGCTGGCGGCCCTGGATGCCAACATGCTCGCCCCAATCGAACTCATCCGGGCCACCGTCGACCCGATGATGGCTCAAGGCTTCGGGCGCATCATCAACATCACTTCCAGCGCGGTGAAATCACCACTCGAACCGCTCGGGCTATCGAACGGCGCACGCAGCGGTCTCACCGGCTTTGTTGCCGGACTCGCGCGCAGCGTGGCCGCCCATGGGGTCACCATCAACAATTTACTCCCTGGCACCTTCGATACCGCGCGGCTTGCGAGCAATTTTGTCGCCCAGGCCCGGCGCGAAGGACGGCCCGTCGATGCCGTGCGCCACGACCGGATCGCCCGACACCCCGCCCGCCGGTTCGGCACACCCGACGAGTTCGGGCGGACCTGCGCATTTCTCTGCAGCCTGCATGCGGGTTACATCAACGGCCAGAACGTGCTGCTCGATGGTGGCTCGTATCCCGGAACCTTCTGACAGTCTTCGCCTGACACACGCCCATCATGAATGCACTCGATATCGGCATTGCGGGAGGCGGCATTGGCGGCCTGACCGCCGCCATCGCGCTACAACGCAGCGGCCACCGCGTGACCGTCTATGAGCAGGCCCCGCAATGGATGCGCGTTGGCGCCGACGTGAATCTCACCCCCAATGTGGTGCGGGCACTCGACGGTTTTCAGCGCCCGATCAGCGAGCGCATCCGCCGAGAGGGTGCGCAACCCACCTTCCGCATCAGCCGCGACTGGGATACCAGCCGCGAGACCTCACGGCTGGGCATGGGTAACGTGGCCCAGGAACAGTACGGCGCACCCCAGGTCACCATTCACCGGGCCGACCTGCTGGCGGCGCTCGCCGCTGAGGTCACCGCCGGCACGGTGCGCTTTGGCAAGCGCATCCGCTCGCTGACCCAGACCGATTCCGGCGTCACACTGGAATTTGAAGACGGCGAAAGCGTCCGCCACGACCTGCTGGTGGGCGCAGACGGCATTCACTCGCGAGTACGCGCAGCGCTTTTCGGTGAAGAGTCGCCGCGCTTTACTGGGGTGGTGTCCTACCGTTCGGTGGTGCCCACCGAACGCGTGCGCGACGTCCCGGAGATTGAGGCCTTCACCAAATGGTGGGGGCCCTCGCCCGATGTCCAGATCGTCACTTTCCCGCTCAGCCAGGGGCGCGAAACCTTTGTGTTTGCAACCACCGGCCAACCCAGCTGGACCGAAGAGTCCTGGACCACCGCGGGCGATGTGAACGAACTGCGCGAGGTCTACCGCGATTTTCATCCCGATGCCCGGAAGCTCCTGGAGGCCTGCGATAGCGTCATGAAAAGCGCGCTCTACGAGCGCGAGCCACTCGCGCGCTGGAGCGTAGGGCGGGTCACGCTGCTGGGCGATGCCTGCCACCCCATGCTTCCCTTCATGGCGCAAGGCGCGGGCATGGCGATCGAGGACGCCATCGTGCTGGGCCGCGCGCTCGCACCGCTCTCACAGGCTACCGACGCCGGCACTGGCCCATCAATCGAGGCGGCCCTGCTCAGCTATGAGACCACCCGACGCGAACGAACCGCCCGAATCCAGATCGGCTCGCGCGGCAACCAGTGGATGCGCGGCCCCGGCAACGCCGACTGGGTTTATGGTTACGACGCCTGGAATACTCCCCTTCAATAACAATCCGATTGACGCTTCACCCCAGCAGGAGACAGCATGACCCGTTTGATCCCTTCCATCGATTCGCGACGCGCGCTCGTCGCAGCAGCGCTGGGGCTCAGCCTGGCGGCCGCGCAGCATGCGGGCGCGCAGACCGCGCCGGCCGCATTCCCATCGCGCAACATCACGCTGGTGGTGCCCTTCCCGCCGGGCGGCGGCCCTGACCTTGCCGCGCGGGCGGTGGGCGAGAAACTCACCACGCGCTTGGGCAAGCCCGTCATTGTCGAGAACCGGCCGGGCGCCGGTGCGTTGATCGGTGCGGGCTTCGTGGCCAAGGCGGCCGCGGATGGCCACACCCTTCTCTTCACACCCAACACGGTGGTCATTTCCCCTCATGTGCTGCCCGCGGGTGCCGGCGGTGGCGTGACGGTGGCGCGCGACCTGGTGCCGGTCATTGCGCCGGCCACCACCCCGCTGGTGCTGGTCGCTCACCCCTCACTCGGCGCAAGCCGGCTGCAGGACGCACTCGACGCCGCGCGCAAATCACCGGGTCTCCCCTATGGCAGCGCCGGCAACGGTTCACCAATGCACTTCGCAGGCGAAATGATGAAGCGCGCGGCCAAGGTTGATTTGCTGCACGTGCCCTACAAGGGCGTAGCGCCCTCAATCAATGCGGCGCTGGGTGGCGAGGTCAAGCTTCTGTTCGTGGGGCTGGGGGGCGCCGTGCCCCACATCAAATCGGGCAAGCTGGTGCCGCTTGCGGTCACCGAGGCCAAGCGCTCCGATCTGCTGCCCGATGTCCCGACCGCCACCGAGCAGGGCGTACCGGACGTGGAAGTCAATGCCTGGTACGGTGTGTTTGCGCCGCTCTCCACACCCCAGGCCATCATTGATCAGCTGAACGCTGAAATCAACGCAGTGATCGCAATGCCCGATGTCCGTAGCCGCCTCTCCACCGCCGGGGTGGAGCCGCTAGGCGGACCCGCCGCGGTGCTGGCGGGCTTCGTCAAAGCCGACAACGAGCGCTACGGCACGCTCGCACGTGAGCTGAAGATCAGCGCCGACTGACACCGCGCAGTGATGGCGCGGGCCTGGGAACGCTCCGTGCAACCCCAGTCCCCGAGCGGCCCCCCGCCTGCTGCGGGGCTTTCCGGGAATCAGGAAGACGGTTTCTGCCCCGCCCGCTCGGTCGCAAATTTTGCAGTGGGTGCCTCTGCGTCTTTCTGTCGACGCGTGGTGCCGTCGATGCCACCGGAAATCGCCCACTCGGCAAACGCCGTGGGGCCGGGGGTGAACTCCCGCGGCGCCCAGGCATCGGTCAATTCGTCTTCATCGGTGTTGTATTCGACCAGCCCGCCGCCGGGGCTGCGGAAGTACCAGAAGATCGCCGAGGAGATTGGGTGACGCCCCGGGCCGAGTTCGGTTTCCCAACCACAGCGCGACATATGCATGCCGCCCCCAAAGACCTCATGCACATCGCGTACCGTGAACGCCACATGGTTGAGGCCGGCGCGACCGTGAGGCAGCTGAAGCAGAAACAGATCATGGTGGCCAGCGCGCGGCGCGCAGCGAAGAAATGATCCCCGGCCGGGATAACTGTCCGACAGCACGAATCCGAAGCGCTCGATATAAAACGACGTGACCGTCGCCAGATCGGCCACGAAGAACACCACATGGCCCACTTCGATCGGCGCAGCCCGTTCATACGCAGGGCTTGCCTGATCGACACGGCTACGCTCATTCCAGGTGTTGGTGCGGGCGCACGCCACCTCCACCGGACGCTTGCGCGTGACCTGAACGCGAACCGCCAGCCCGCTGGGGTCGGTACAGCCCACGCGATCGCCGGTATCAACGAAGCCCGGGGCACCCCGGAGACGCTCCCGAAAGTTCTGGAGCACGGCTGCGCTCTCAACCGCCCAGACCACTTCGCGTACGGTGGGGTCAGGTTCGATCCCGGCCGGGAGTCCGGGCGTATCCGAGGCCACCACGATCACGCGGCACCCATTGAGCGTCTCAAACACCAGGCGACTGGCGTGATCGCCCACCAGCGTGAGGCCCCAGTCGGAAAAAAACTGTCGGCAGCGCGCCAGATCGGTGGCGCCGTAAGTGACCTCGTCGATTCCCTGAAGATTCATTCTTTGTTCCATCAGACATGGATTGAGTCAAAAGCCAGCGAGACAGCGCGGCGGCCGCTCGACTTCCTCACGCTCATTGCTGCGTTAACAACCAGCCGATAGCGGTGCTGACCTGAAGAATAGCGAAATCCGCACCGTTCGAACCGAGCAAGACCGCAAACGGATCATCAACGCTCCCTCAATCGATCCGGAAACACGCCCGATCCATCTTCATGAGCGTATGGGTCGGCGCAAACGCCGTCCGGACATGCGCGTCGACACGCGGCAGCAAGCGCTCAAAATAGAACTCGGCGCAATCCAGTTTCGCCTGGTAGAAGGCACCTGGCTGCTGACCCAAACCGCTTGCCAGCAGACGCTCGGCGCAACGCGCCTGCCGCGCCCAGAAGTGCGCCATCATGATGTAGCCCGATGCCATCAGGTAATCGACACTGGCAGCGCCCACGGTCTCGCGATCGGCCTTGGCACGCAGCATGAGCCGAAGGGTGAGCCAGTTCCACTGCAGCGCCCGCTTCACCAGTTCGCGCGACTGCCGACCCGCCGCGCCGCGCCCGAGCAGATGCGGCCTTGCCTGCGCAATCATCTCGCGGGTGAAATCGCGAACGCAGGCGCCACGCGTGGCGAGCAATACCTTGCGCCCCAGCAGATCGAGCGCCTGAATGCCGGTGGTGCCCTCGTAGAGCGTGGCCACTCTCGCGTCGCGCACGATCTGCTCCATGCCGTGCTCGCGGATGTAGCCGTGGCCGCCGTAAATTTGGACGCCCAGCTGCGCAGCCTCCAGACCCAGTTCCGTCAGGAATCCCTTAAGAATCGGCGTGTAAAACCCGAGTTCCTCATCGAGCCGCTTGTGGGTGGCCGCATCACCGGCGCGGCTCGCGTCGAACATCCGGTCAGCGATCTGCGCCGCGGCATACACCATGGCCCGCCCCCCCTCGGCAATCGACTTCTGGGTCAGCAGCATCCGGCGGACGTCCGGATGCCAGATCAGTGCGTCGGCCACCTGTTCAGGCTCTTTTGCGCCAGACAGCGCACGCATGGAGCGCCGGTTCTGTGCATAGGCGAGCGCCCCCTGAAACGACTGCTCGGCGTGCGCAACGCCCTGGATCGCTGTGCCGATACGGGCCGTGTTCATGAAGGTGAACATGGCCTCCAGTCCCTTGTTCGGCTCGCCGATCAGGAGCCCCTCGGCATCTTCAAAATTGAGAAGCGCAGTCGCGCTCCCGGCGATGCCCATCTTGTGCTCGATCGAACCGCAGATCACTGAATTGCGTTCGCCCAGACTGCCATCGTCGTTGACGCGCACCTTGGGCACCAGGAAGAGCGAGATTCCCCGTGTGCCACGGGGCGCGTCCGGCAGACGCGCGAGCACGATGTGAATGATGTTATCGGTCAGATCATGTTCACCGCTCGAGATGAAGATCTTGGTGCCGCTTACCGCATAGCGACCATCGCCCAAAGGCACCGCCCGACTTCTGACCTGTCCCAGGTCCGAGCCACATTGCGGTTCGGTCAGGCACATCGTGCCGGTCCAGCGCCCGCTCACCAGCGAGGGCAGATAGCGTTGCTTGACCACGTCGCTGCCATACTGCATGAGGGTCGCGATGCAGCCCACGCTCAGACCCGGATACATGGCAAACGCCCAGTTGGCCGCGCCCATCATCTCGGTCTTGAGCAGATTCATTGACATGGGCAGACCCTGTCCGCCGTATTCCTGCGGAAACGACAGGCTCTGCCATCCCCCGTCAATGAACTGCCGATAGGCCTCTCGAAATCCGCTGGGCGTGCGTACCTGCCCGTGCTCGAATACGCAGCCCTCGCGGTCGCCCACTGCATTAAGCGGCGCCAGCACCTGTTCACAATAGTCGGCGGCTGCCTCAAGGATGGCGTCGATCACTTCAGGCGACGCCTCCTCGCCGCCTGCGAGATTGCGGTAATGCGAGGGGTAGTCAAAAACCTCGTTCATCAGAAAGCGCATGTCGCGCAACGGCACCCGGTAGTCGGGCATGATTCAACGCTCCAGTATCGCGACCACACCCTGGCCGCCCGCCGCACACACCGAAATCAGGCCACGCCCCGTTCCATTCTGAGCGAGCATCTTGGCGAGCGTGGCCACGATGCGCCCGCCGGTTGCTGCAAACGGGTGACCGGTTGCAAGCGAGCCGCCACGTAGATTGAGCCTCGTCCGGTCGATCGCGCCGAGCGGCCGCTCCAACCCCAGACGCTCCCGGCAGAACATGGGATCTTCCCAGGCCTTGAGGGTGCACAGCACCTGCGCCGCGAAGGCCTCATGAATCTCATAGAAATCGAAGTCCTGCAACGAAAGACCCGCCCGGGCAAGCATGCGCGGGACTGCGTAGGCGGGCGCCATGAGAAGGCCTTCCGCCCCACCGGATTCAAGCGCCTGCGGGTCCGGCCGTCCAGGGGGCGCCCGCCCGACAAAATCCACCGCCGCCACCTCGCACTGGGTGATCCAGGCGAGCACCGGAAGCCCGCGGGCGGCCGCCCACGCTTCACTTGCCAGCAGCACGGCCGACGCGCCGTCAGTGAGCGGCGTTGAATTGCCGGCTGACAAGGTTCCTGAGCCCGGACAGACTTTCCGGTCGAACACAGGCTTCAGCGCCGCGAGTCGCTCGGTGGTGAGATCTCCCCGCAGATTATTGTCCTGCCGGAGCCCATTGAAGGGCGTCATCAGATCGGTAAAAAAACCGTCGTCGTAGGCCTTGGCCAGTTGCCGATGGCTCTGTAGCGCGAGCTCGTCCTGAGCGTCGCGCGAAATACCCCAATGGCGCGCCATCAACTCCGCATGCTCACCCATCGAAAGTCCGGTTCGCGGTTCAGCGTTTCGGGGGAGCGACGGCCTGAAAAACTGGCCCGGCCGAATTTTCGCAAGCGCCCTCAAGCGCTGTATCGTGGTTCGGGCACGGGACAGTTCAAGCAGTGCGAGTCGTAAATGTTCGTTCAGCGCAATCGGTGCATCCGAGGTGGTGTCCACCCCGCCTGCCACGCCGCATTCAATCTGACCCAGCGCGATTTTGTTGGCGACCAGGATCGTCGCCTCCAATCCGGTGCCACAGGCCTGCTGGAGATCAAACGCAGGTGTCTGCGCCGACAGCGTGGTGGACAGCACGCTTTCGCGGACCAGATTGAAATCTCGCGAGTGCTTCATGACCGCGCCCGCCGCGACCTCGCCCAGCCGCTCACCATGGAGACCAAAACGATCGACCAGCCCCTGGAGCGTGGCAGACAGCATCTGCTGGTTGGAGACCCGCGCATAAGCGGTGCCTGAGCGTGCAAACGGAATCCGGTTTCCCCCCAGCACAGCGACCCGACGAATACTGGACATGCTCACCCTTTGATTAAACGGCGCCGATCATAGCCGCGCGCCCGTCCATAGCGATCGGAAGTGAACGCGATCGCCTTTCGCATCGCGAAGCTCAAAGCGCAGGCGCCCTGCCTCTCGAGCCGCCCAGAGCGAGGGTTGCGCGGGCAACATCAGTGGCGCCATGAACTGTGTTTCGAGCACCGAACCCGCGCCGGCGGCGTTTGGCCCCAGCTGCGCCACCGCCCGCGCCTGCGACCATAAGCCATGCGCAATCGCCCGGCGAAACCCAAACAGCTTCGCCGTGAACGGCCAGAGGTGAATCGGGTTGAAGTCGCCCGATAGCCTCGCGTATCGGCGCCCGGTATCCGCCGCCACCGGAATCGACGCAAGTTGCTCAAGCGGCGGCGCGTCTAACGCGGCGGTGTTCGTATTTAAACCCGCGATGTCAAAGGCTGGCCCCGCCGGATTGGCAACGCCTCGTCTAAGCAGCGTCTGCGTGGCAAGCCATACCGGTACGCCAGCCCGAGAGACCTTCATCTCAACCGTCAACACCTGGCCCTTGGGATGGGCAAACAAACGCCCCGAGCAAACTTCGACCCGCAGCACGTCGCCCACCGCAATCGACTCCCGCTGCTCGATACGGTTACCAAGGTGGATCAGCCCGAGCACCGGCCAGGGGCAATCCTCCGAGGCCAGATAGTCGAGCACCAGCGAAAAACCAAGCAACTGCGGGTAGGTGAGCGGCACCGAGCCTTCCTGGGGGAAACCGCATAGTCGCCGGTAGGTGTCAACATGCTGTGCGTGCACACCCACCTCGGGCAGCACCCTCGTGACCGCCGACAGTGCTTCCACCACAGGCGCCCGTTTGAAAGCGGTTGCCGCCGCCCGCAGCATCAGCGACCACGCGCCCGGTGGACGATCAAAAGTCAGTTGCTTCAACCGCCTCGCCCTCCTGCCCTGTGCACGTCAGGCTCCGAGCAGACTCTGGCCGCAGACCCGCAGCACCTGACCGTTGACACCGGCCGAAGCCGGGCTCGCGAGCCAGGCCACGACTTCTGCCACATCGATCGTTTGCCCTCCCTGGGACATTGCATTCATTCGCCGCCCGGCCTCGCGAATCGCAAACGGAATGGACGCGGTCATCGCAGTCTCAATGAAACCAGGCGCCACCGCATTGATGGCCATCGAACCGCTGGCAAAAGCCTCGGCATGGCTGCGCACCAGCCCAATCAACCCCGCCTTGGAGAACGCGTAGTTGGTCTGCCCGGCATTGCCGGCAATACCGGAGATTGATGACAGACAGACCACCCGCGCCCCAGGTTTGAGGGCCCCGGCCGCGAGCAGCGCTTCATTGATCCGTGCCGGCGCCTGCAGGTTGACGGCGACGACCTGCTGCCAGAGCTCCGGCCGCATCCGGGCGATCGTCCGATCGCGCGTGATGCCAGCGTTGTGAATGACACCATCCCAGCCGCCCATTTCCACCGCCAGGGCGGCCAGTTCCGCGGGCGCATGATCGGCTGTGATGTCGAGCGCCACGCCCCGGGCACCCAGCCGGCTCACCACGGTATCCAGCCCCGCCTGGGCCTGAGGCACGTCGAGACAGACCAGCCGCGCACCGTCACGGGCGAGCACGTCGGCAATCGCCTCGCCGATTCCTCGCGAGGCGCCCGTGACCAGGATCGTCCGACCCGCGAGCGGGTGTCGCCAGTCGATCTCAGCGCCCGGCCAATCCCCAGGGGCTGCCAGGGTAATCACCTGCCCCGACACATAGGCGCTGCGCGGCGAGAGCAGAAACCGCAGCGCGCCTTCGAGCACGGGCTCCGCGCCGTGGGCCACCCGCAGAAGCTGCACGGTGATTCCGCGTCGCGCCTCGCGCGCAACCGACCGCATCAGTCCTTCTAGCGCCTGCTGAACAACCGCCTGCCCCGGATTTACGCAACTGTCAGCCGAGCGACCGAGGAGCACGATCCGTCCGCTTGGCCGCACCGAGCGAATCGCGTCATGGAGGTAGTGATAAAGCGGTTCAGCATCCACGACATCGCGCAGACCGGTGGCATCGAACACGAGTGCGTCGACCCGCGTGCCTGGCGCATCGCCCACCACCCAGCGTCCCGACATCAGCCCCGCTGCATTGGCGATCGCGGTCCACTGCGGAAGGCTGTCATGCGCGAGCGTCTTCGCCTGCATGGCCGAAAACGAAGCGACTAACGCTTCTAACAGACCCGGTTGGGGACCCGCCCCCACCAGCACCTCGCCGTCGAGCACGGGTTGATGGCGGCTGAATCGGCGCAAGGGCTGCGGCTGCGGCAGGCCCAGGATCGAGGTGATGACCGAGCCCAACCGGGAATTCGCAAAGCTCAGGTAAGCGTCAGACATAGGGAACCATCCTGTTAAGCAGCCATGCTACCCCGCCTACCACTTGGATCCGCGAAACCCCAGTCCCCGACCGGCGAAACTTCAGGGCATCATCGCGCACCAGGCTGCACTTCCTCCTCTCCACTCAAGGACTCTCATGGATCTCAAACTCGCAGGCAAAACCGTGATGATCACCGGCGGCTCGAAAGGTATCGGCGCCTCGTGTGCCTGGTCGTTTGCGGCAGAAGGTTGCGGGCTGAAACTGGTGGCGCGTCACGGCGAAGCCCTCCAGACGCTCGCGCGGCAGATCGAGGCGGCGCACGGGGTCAAGGTGGAAACCCACGCGCTCGACCTCCGCGCCCCCGCTGATCTGGCGCAAGCCGCTGCCCTGTGCAGCGACCTGGATATTCTGGTGAACAACGCGGGCGACATTCCTGCAGGATCCCTCGACCGCCTGGATGACCCCGCCTGGCGGCATGCCTGGGAACTCAAAGTGTTTTCCTACATCTCGCTTTCGCGCGCAGCGTTTGTGGCCATGCGCGACCGTGGCCAGGGCGTGATCACCAACGTGATCGGCATGGCCGCCGAGCGGCCAACCTTCGAATACATCTGCGGGGCAACCGCCAATGCCGGGCTTGCCGCTTTCACCAAGGCGCTCGGACAGGGCTCGCTCAAGCATGGTGTGCGGGTGATGGGCGTACACCCGCCTTCCACCCGCACCGAGCGAATCGACACCATCCAGCGCGGGCTTGCCAAACAACACTACGGCGATGAATCCCGCGTTGACGACCTGTTCCGAGACAAACTCGCCACGCCCGCGATCGACCCCGAGCAGGTCGCCGATGCGGTGGTCTATCTGTCCTCGCCCCGGGCAAGCCAGTTGACCGGCATTGTGATGAATCTGGGAATGGTGAACGGCTAAAGAGGCGCGCGGACAATCCCGAACCGCGCCTGAGTCGGGCCTCGCCAGGGGTATCATTCAGGCATCTCCAGCCTGATTGTTCCCCAATGAAAATCGCTGTCGCCGGCCTGGGCTATGTAGG
>JAGWXN010000074.1 GCA_018969885.1 Betaproteobacteria bacterium
GTCATCTGCTTCTCCACGAACTGGCTGCCGTTGGCTCCGTTCTCAAGCTTGAGCATCACTGCAGTTCCCGCCTGCGGCGACTGGACTCGCAACGTCACCGTCTCCGCGCCGCTCGCAATCACCTCTTTGCCACTCAGCGCGAGGAACGTCGTCCCAGCCCAGGTCTCGGCGCCCTGTCCCTTCACCACCTTCGCAACCTTGCCGCTCGAGCCCGCAGGACCATCACTCACCAGCGACGAAGCCGCTCCGCCAAAGTCGGCACCCGTACCCAGGGTGTAGCCACTGGTATCGCTCGTCTCAAAGCTCACCTTGAGATTGCTCGGCGCGGTGTACGTCGCGCTCGGCGCTGCCCCACCCAGCGACACATCATCGAGGTAGAACGTCTTGCCCGTCCCGCCCGTGCCAAAGTCGAAGAACACCGATGCCTTGGTGTAGTCCGGCGTGTGATTCGCCCCCGCAAAGTTAAAGCTCAGCGTCTCCCACGCCCCTGCCTGCGTCGTGTTCACCGTCTTCTCGATGAACTGGCTGCTGTTGGCTCCGTTCTCCACCTTCAGCATCACAGGAATTCCCGCCGCAGGCGCGTACACCTTCATCGTCACCGTCTCATTGCCCGCGCTGATCACTTCCTTTCCGCTCAGCGCAAGCAACGTCGTTCCCGCCCAGGTCTCGGCACCCTGCCCCTTCACTACCTTCGCCACCCGACCGTTCGACCCCGCAGGACCATCGCTCACCACCGATGACGCCGCCCCGCCAAAGTCAGCGCCCGTTCCCACCGCGTAGCCGCTTGTGTCGCTCGTCTCGAAGCTCACCAACAGGGCGTTCGATGAGCCTGAGCTCCCACCTGAAGAAGCCCCCTGATAGACCCGCACATAATCCACCTGCATCTCGTACGGCGCTTGTGCAAGCGCCTGCGCAAACCCATCGCCTCCCAGCGTTCCGCCCACCGCTACGTTCATGAGCAGATAAAAGGGCGCATCAAACGGCCAGCGGCTGACATCAAAATCGGCCTGCTTGGTGTAACGGAAGTAAGCGCTCTCCGCGTCGCCGTCCACGCCGATGCGGATCTCGGTGGGTGACCACCAGAGCTGGTAGGTATGAAACCGTTCGACCGAGGACGAAAGCGAGGTGGAGGCCTTGGTCTGGGTGTTACCGAAATCTTTTTCGAAATGGAGCGCAGCCTGCGCCGTCGAGTCGTTAAAGTAGCGACCCGACCACTCGACGATATCGATCTCGCCCGACTTCGGCCAGTTGTTCTGCGACCCCAGCATCCAGATTGCAGGCCAAGCACCCTGCTCAGCGGGCAGCTTCGCCCGAACCTCGACATAGCCATAAGGCGAGACGTTCCAGCCTTGGGTGGTGAGGCGCGCCGACGTGATGCCGGACGTAAAGGGAACGACCGCGCCGTTTACGATCCGATCCGCGGTATTGGTAGCGGTATCGTTCGCCTTGGCAACGATATGAAGGCTTCCGTTTTCAACCCACACATTGTCTGGATCTGCGGTGTAGTACTGCTGCTCGCCGTTGCCCCAGCCGGGGATGTTCTTCTTCGATCCATCGCCCAGGTCGTACTTCCATACCGCGGGGTTGGGCGCGGTTTTCCCCGCCACATCAAAGGCGTCCTCAAACACCAGCGAGTAGCCAGCTGGTATCGGATTGCCTGGCGCACGCGCGGCGGCGCCCAAAAACCGAATGTCGTCGATGTAATAACTGCGTCCGTTGGACCCCGCCACACCGAAGTCAAAGAAGACGTTCAGCTTGTCATAGGTCTTTGCAGCATCAAGTGGCGCGGTGCCGTTCACCGGGTTGGCAAAGTCAAAACGCACGGTTTCCCAACCCGCATACTTCGTGACGCTCTCGGTTTCAACCGAGACCGTCGGATCAGCCGAATTTTCGACTTTCATCCGAACTTTGGTACCCGCCGCGGGCGAATACACGGCAGCGGTCATCACGGTTCCCGCCGAGAACGGAATCGACGGCACTGCAGCGGCATCGCCCGGGAGCGATGTGAGCGTCACGCCCGCCCAGGTTTCTGCGTTGGCTGACTTCACCACCTTCACAACGGTGTTGTCCGCGTTCTCGGGATCAGCGACCAGACTGCCGCTTGCACCGCCGAAACCCAGTTGTCGATAGGACGCAGCCGCCCCCTGAAAATCAAGGCTGGAAAACTTCCCGGGTGGTTCAACCGGAACACCCGGCGCGGTACCGCCTCGGGTCAGACCGTCGAAGTAGAACGTTGCTCCGGTCGGCGTTGCATTGAAATCGGGAAATACGCTGACCTTGTCATAGCGCACCGCCGGATCCAGCGCCACTTTGATAGCGGTTTCATACACGCCCACCCAGCGATCAACCGGTTTACCGAAGTCAAATTCCATCCACTGCCAGCCCGCCTTGATGGTCCGGGTTTCTGTCTCCACAAATTTGCGGTCATCGCTGATCAACGGCTGCCCCGCCTGGGTGTAGCGTGGAACCAGACCTGCATCGCTGCTTGCGAGCTGTAACCGGATCGGCAAATTCGCCTGGGGCGCATAGACCCACATTCCCAGTTTGGAATCGGAGGCGCTCACATCAATGGTGCCCAGCGCATCGGCCACGTTCAAAGCCAGCGTCGCGCCCGCGTAGGGCTTCGCGGTCAACGGCTTGGTAAAGCGCATGACGGAATTGCCGTCTGATAGCTTGACGATGTCGGCTGATGCGCCCTCGAAACCCAGCACTCGGGCAGAGCTTTCGCTGAACTGCATGCCAGCGAAAGGCGGGTTCACCTTCACCGTCACCTCGTCGCCAGTCGACCCTTGACCGGCCCACCCAGCTGCCAACTTCACTGTGCGCTCGCCGATCTGCCCAGCGCCGGCGTTCACCGTCACCACATACCGGGTGTTGGTCAGCTTCTCGATTCCGCCAATGGTCAGGCCTGCACCGATTTCGATCTTCGACGCATCGAACGCGGTCGGCGCAGATGAAAACGACACGCTGAATTTACCGCTACCCCCAGCGGTGAGTCCGGCGAGCGCAGTCGACCCGATCGGCGTGATCGAGGCACGGAGGGGCGTCGCTTCAACCGTGATGCCTGACCCTGTGGGCGCTGCAACGGTGGTGGGCAGCACATCGACGCTCACCATGGAGACACCGGGTGCGATCACGCCGTCGGTGATCTGCGAAGCTTTAGTCGCGAATGCCGAACCGGAAAATCCAGAGGCGACGGTCGCCATGGCGCCCCCGCTTTGAATAGCTGCACTCAGCGCCTCTGAAGCTTCGACCTGCGCTACACGCTGCGCGCGTCCGATCACCGTGAGGGCTTCCTTATGGTCAGGCGCGTTCACGGCCTCGGCCACGATGGCGTTGGCGTTGGCCGCCAGGAATGCGGTGGTGGCAAGCGCACCCTGTGCCTTGTCGCGCGCCGTGCCGCTGAGCCCTGATGCGCTCACTGCATCCGTCAGCACACTGCTGAGCGTATTCGCTGATGCCAGGTTGACCGACGCCCCGCCCCCCGACATGATTGCCTTGGCAAGCGATGCCGCGACCAGCGCAGAGTTGTCAGCACCCGACCCAGCGCCTGCGAGCAGGCTCGCCCCCAGGTCCATCGCGTTGGAGATCTGAACCGCGGCCGCTTTCACCTTGATGGCCTGATCCGACGCCGCACCGGTGCCAAGTGAGCTTTCGACCGGATCGAGCGTAAGCAGGTCCGCGCCAGCATCGAGGCCGAACGCCCGCTTGACGGTGTTGACCGCATCAGTCAGCGACTCACCCGAGGCAATCGCCGCCTGAATCACGGTCGTGATCGGGGAGATCACCGTACCCCGGGCAGGCGCGGCAAACGAATTCGTGACGGGTTTACCGGTTGACAGATCGGTGCCGCCCAGTGTGCGGACCGGCCCGCCCTGCGGGTCGAGCTGCAGCGTGATGCGCCCCTCGGCGCTGGTCTCCTGCTCGCCGGCATCGAGCTTCCCGTTACCGTTTTTATCCCACCAGCCGATGGGCTCACCCGCATCGATCTTGCCGTTGTTGTTGGTGTCCTGCCAAACCTTCGCACCGGCGACATAACCGTTGATGACTTCGATGCTGGCCGTGACCAGCGGCTTGGGCGCGGCCCCCGCAGAGGCGCCGCCCGCCAGCCCGCCACCACCCGATCCGCTACCGGCGAGCCCCGCCGCGCCCAGCAGACCGAAGAGAGTCCCCAGCCCGGGGCTGAAGCCACCCGCGGCGGCAGGCGCCGAGGCCGACGTGTCGGCCACCGCTCCGCCCCCAGCCTGCGCCAGCTGCACCACGTCCGAGCCGCCGAACAGCCCACGGCCGAATTCACCGAGCGATGTCTGCGCCACCGCAGCACCGCCGCTGTCCGCGGCATGTTCGATCGTGGCCGCATCAGCATGCGCCGCCGCCTCGCGTTCATCGGCTTGAGTCCCGACCGCCTCGTTGATCGCTCGGGCGGAAAGCACATCGCTGCGCGGCCCCTCAACCGGGTTCTCCGCCACCCGCTCGACCGATTCAACATCCAGCCGCGGGTCTGCCCGAAGCGAGCCAGCACGTTTAGCCCGAAGACGATCGGTGTTGTGTTTAGCAGCCATGATCAAGGGTCTCCTCAAAGGTCATCGGCCAGGCATCGCAACACGCGACCCCCGACCATTTTTGAAAGCGATTTCAAGACGGGATGAAAAAGACAGCGGCGGGCGAGCATCACAGCCTCTCCCCCCGTTGGTCAAACAAGTGGCAGTTCGCAGCACTCGCGGTGATCCGAAGCGATTCACCCCGGGCAGGCACCGCGCCGGAGGCGGGCCGACGCACCGCAACCGGCGCCGCTTCGCCCTCGATGCTGCAAAACAGAATCACGCTGTCGCCCAGGTGTTCAATCCAGCTCACCGTGCAGGCGATACCATCCTCGGCCGCATGCGGATCGGTGAGTTCCCACGCTTCGGGTCGAACCCCGATCGCGGCCACCCCTTCGGGAAGCGGCAGCGACGCGAGCGCGGGCAGCATCCGCCCGGACACGGTGTGCGCACCGATCTGCCAGGTTCTTTCAGCCGCTCGCCAGGACACGCGCAGCTGATTCATGGGCGGCGAGCCCAGGAACGCACCGACGTACTGGTTACGCGGGTGATTGAAGAGTTCGAGGGGCGTGCCCTGCTGCTCGACTGACCCCTTGCGAAGCAGCGCAATTCGGGTACCCAGGGTCATGGCCTCGGTCTGGTCGTGAGTGACGTAAAGAATGGTTGCGCCGATCTGCTCGTGCAGTCGCAGCAGTTCATGCCGCATTTCGCCGCGCAAGGCAGCATCGAGATTCGACAAGGGCTCGTCAAACAGGAAAACCCGCGGTTTGCGAACGATTGCACGACCGATGGCGACCCGCTGGCGCTCGCCTCCCGACAAGGCGCGCGGCAGCCGATCAAGCAGATGACCGATGCGAAGAATCTCGGCCGCGCGACCCACAGCCTCCCGGATGACCGCCTTGGATTCTCCTGCCACCTTGAGCGCAAAACCCATGTTTTGCGCCACCGTCATGTGGGGATAGAGCGAGTAGTTCTGAAACACCATCGCCACCCGGCGCTCCGCGGGAGGAAGCTGATCGGCCCGCTCGTCGCCAATCCAGATCTCGCCGGAATCCAGGCGCTCGAGCCCGGCAATGAGTCGCAGCAGCGTGGACTTGCCGCAACCCGAAGCGCCCACCAGTACCATGAATTCGCCGTGCGCGATATCGAGATCAATACCGCGGACGATCGGTTCGGCGCCGAAAGACTTCCGAACCTGAACCATGCGCACTGAACTCACGATACCCTCTGCGCGCGCAGCGCTTTCCACTGACGCAGGAGCTCGCCCACCCAATGCGCGCTTCGCTTGGGCGTGCGCTCAAGCGTCGCGTAGTCGACATGCACGATGCCGAAACGCTTGCGATAACCCGACGCCCACTCGAAGTTATCCATCAGGCTCCAGACAAAGTAGCCCGCAATATTCACACCCTGGCGGGCGGCCTGGTCAACCGCTGCGAGATGCGTCGCCAGATACTCGATCCGGGGGTGATCGTCCACCGCACCGTCGACCAGCTGATCGGCAAACGCGGCCCCGTTTTCGGTGACCAGGAGGCGCGGATGATTCCAGTCACGATCCAGGCGCACCAGCAATTCGGTGAGACCGTCCGGATAAATCTCCCACCCCATATCAGTGACTGCGGCGCCCGTCTTCTCGGCTGACCAGGGTTCGCCTGTGCTCGCGAAACTGCGCGTGTAGTAGTTGACCCCCACGAAGTCGACCGATTGGGAAATGAGCGCGTGATCTCCGGGGAGCTGCTGCGGCGCATCAGCGCCCAGGTGTGCGAGTACGTCCGCGGGGTAGTGCCCGTGGTGAATCGCGTCCATGTACCAGCGGTTGATCAGGCCATCATCGATCACAGCCTTGGCCCGATCCGCATCACTGTCAGTAAGCGGATGGATGGGAGACATGTTCAGAACGATGCCCGCCTCAGCCCGGCTGCTTGCACGGATCGCCTGCAACGCAAGACCGTGCCCCACCAGCAGGTGGTGACTTGCCTGCATCGCAATGGCGCGCGAGCGCAGCCCCGGCGCGAAGATTCCCTGCTCATGGCCCAGGATTGCCACCACCCAGGGCTCGTTCAACGTGGCAAACGAGACAACGCGATCCCCCAGATGACGCGCCACCCGGTCCGCATAATCGCCAAACCGCAAGGCTGTCTCGCGCCCCGCCCATCCACCGTGTCGCAACTGCAGCGCCTGAGGCAAGTCCCAGTGATAAAGCGTCGCATAGGGGCGAATGCCACGAGCAAGCAGCCCGTCAATCAGCCGATCATAGAAACCGAGCCCTCCACTTGATGGCGCGCCGCTACCCTCGGGCTGGATACGCGGCCAGGCAATCGAGAAGCGATAGGCTTCGACCCCGAGCGAGGCGATGAGATCGAGATCGGACTCCAGGCGGTCAACATGATCACAGGCAGTGAGGCCATCCGAACCGTCGACGATCGCGCCAGGCCGCCGGCAGAAGGCATCCCAGATTGATTCTCCGCGACGGTCGGCCGCCCCCTCAATCTGGAATGCGCTGGTTGCAACCCCCCACACAAAGTTGCCTGGCAGATGTCCAAGGTCCGGAATAATCAGCTGATCACGATCCACATTGACTCCTGTTTCCTGATGGCCCGCGCCTCTGCGCCTAACCACGCACCGCACCCGCCGTAAGACCGGCAACCAGCTGCCGCGAAAACAACGCGAACAGCACCAGTAGTGGCAACACCGCGATCGATGCGCCCGCCATCAGCACACCCCAATCGGTATCGACCGGGCTTTGTATTGCACGAAGCGCAAGCGGCAGCGTGTAGCGATCAGGCGATCGAAGCACCACCAGCGCTCCCATGAAGTTGTTCCACGACGCAACGAAACTCACCAGCCCCAGCGTGCCCAGCGCGGGGCCCAGCAGCGGCAGCACGATCGAAAAGAAAATTCGCCATTCGCTACAGCCATCCAGACGAGCCGCCTCGACCAGCTGCATGGGCACGCTTGCAGTAATGAACTGACGCATGAGAAAGATGCCAAACGCACTCGCGGCACCCGGCAGGTAGAGCGCGCGCGGCTCGTCAATCCAGCCCAGCGCGTCGATCACCAGAAAGCCCGAGATCATGCCGAGAAAGGGCGGCACCAACATCACGCCAATCACCAAGCCGAACAGCCAGCGCTTACCGGCAAACTCGAACATCGCAAACGCATAGCCACCCATCGAGCAGAAGAGGAGCGTGAGGAGGCTGCTGATCACCGCCACATAGAGGCTCCAGCCCAGACTGCTCCAGAACGGGATGCGGCGTGTCAGTCCCTCGAGATTCGCAAGAAATGCATCACCGAAAAAAAGTGGCGGCGGCAGTTGGAGGATCTCGGCGCGCGGATGCGTGGCAAAGACAAACATCAGATAAAAGGGCGCGAGCATCAGGAGCGCGCCCACGCCCACCAGCGCCCAGGCGGCGCCCTGCCCCAATCGACCCGCGGTCGATACCCGTTCGATCGCCTGGTTCATGCCGTGGCCCTCGGCCGAGGATTCGCTCATCGGTCCCCCCGGTTGCCAAGCCAGCGCGTAACGAGCGCAGAAAGAAGCGCCATCAACAGCACCAGGATCCAGGACATCGCACTCGCCGCGCCAAAATCGCTGAACTCAAAGGCCGAGCGGTAGAGATAGATGGCGGTGGTCATCACCGCCTGATCGGGTCCCCCACGCCCCCCCGACAACACGAAGGGCTCTTCGAAAAGCTGCATGCCGCCAATGATGGACAGCGTGACCGCAAAGAACGCCACGGGCCTGAGCATCGGCAGGGTGACATGCCAGAACCGCTGCCAGGCGCTTGCGCCGTCCAGACGAGCGGCCTCGTAGAGTTCACGCGGGATTCCCTGGAGCGCCGCGAGGTAAAGGAGCGTGTTGAATCCCACGAAGCGCCAGAACACCACCATCGACACCGCGGGCCGGATCCGGTCGGGATCACTCAGCCAGTCAATCGGCCCGGCCGGCATCAGCGCACCCATAACCGGGAGCCGGGCGATCGACTCAAGCATCAGGTTGACCATACCAAAGTCGCGCGACAGCAACGCCGTGAACATGATCGCGATCGCGACCGTTGAGGTGACATAGGGCAGGAAATACAACGCAGCCAGCCAGTCGCGCGTGCGCCGCAGCCGCGAATCAATAAAACACGCAAGGGGAATCGCGACCAGATGCTGGGGCACACCCGACGCGAGAGCGAGCCAGGCGGTGCTGATCAGCGACTGATGAAACCACTCATCGGCGAGCACAAAGAGGTAGTTGTCAAGCCCGACAAACCGAGCACTTGCAAGCCCACGCACCGGATCCCAGTCATGGAGCGACATGTAAAAGGAAAACGCGATCGGGTACACCCCGAAGACTGCAAAGAGCAGCAGAAAGGGCGCGAGAAAGAGCCATGGTGCAACAGCCGGATCGCGGCCGCGCAGGCGGTCGATCAGCGAAACGCGCGCACGCTCGACCCGGGGCTGGGCCACCTCGACCTGGGCGCTCATCCGCGCACCCGTTGCGCGCGGCGCTCAAGCACGCGTGCTGCGTCTTCGATCGCCCGCTCGGGGTCCTTGCCCCGCATCAGCACGCGATCGAGTTCGGCGTTGACGATTTCCTCGGCGAGCGGATCCAGGCGATGCACCCCCACAGGAGGGATCGCAAGCGCAATCTCGCGCCAGAGCCGCCGTGCGCGCTGGCCACCAAAAAATGGCATCGCTTCCTCAAAGAAGGGATCCTGATGCGCTGTCTGCAGCGCCGGGAACGCATCATGGCGGCGGAAGGCTTCGAGCTGTAGCGCCGGATCTCCCGCCAGAAGCCGCAGCATGGCCCAGGCCTGCTCGCGTCTGGGGGAATGCGCGGCAATCGCATAAAAACTTCCGCCCCAGGAGGCGCGCGCCCCCCCTGGCAGTTCACCAGTGCGCCAGCGGCCGGCGGTGGCGGGCGCCAACCAGTTGGCCAGATGACCTCCAAACCACGCGCCCATCAGGAGCGTCGCGATGCGACCCCGCCGCAGGCCCTCGGCCCAATCGTTACTCCATGCGCTCACCCGCGCATCGAGGTCATGGCGCCGCACCTCGCGCGCCAGCCGGAAGGCCAGCCGGAAGCGCTCTGAATCGAGCCGCGACCGGCCCTTCGCATCGAAATACAAACCGTCACCCGGCTCGATCGCAGAGCGAATGATGGCGTCCTTCAGATCTCTGGCGTGCGGCAGCAGGTAGGGACCATTTGCCGCACGAAGCAGCCGCCCCGCCTCGACGAACCCTTCCCATGAGGACAGGATGCTCTGCTCGGTAATGCGGGTCCGTTCGAGAAGATCCGCGCGGATGAAGCTCACGCCTGGCCCGATGTCGACCGGTAGCGCGTAGAGGCCGCCGGCGAGCCGGCATTGCGCAATGGCATAGGGCACGACGCCTGCGCTCAACTCGGCAATGCCGGGTAGCGTTGACAGATCAGCAAGTGCGCCGCTTGCCGCAAACCGGGCGAGGAATCCGAACTCGACCGCCATCAAATCGGGCAACCCTTTGCGGGCGGCCATCGCAGCCGTGAGCGCCGAATGATGATCTCCGAACTCACGCGCGACCAGCCGAATGTCGAAGCCCGGCGCGATGGACTGCCAGCGCGGGCGGGTGTCGCGAAGAATCTGGTCAAGCGCCGGATAGGCAGCAATATCAAGCGGAGCCGCCGTCGGCTGGGCGCGCCCGTGGGCAGCCGCGGACATCATGGCTACCGATCCGCCCAAACTCCCGAGCGTACGGCGCCGGCCATGCGAGGGGCCTCCTTTATGAAAGCGCTTGCACGAGAGGCTGGATGGGAGCGCAAAGTCACTTCGCATCGAACGACCTCAGGCGGCCCGAGTGGAGCGCGATGCGCGTGCGCCGGCGAGCGAGATCTTGCGGGTGGACTCGCGAACCACCAGCGACACCGACGGCGCACGAACTGCCGGGTCACGCTTGTCAATCATCATAAGCAGCGCCTGGGCCGACAGGTCACCCATCTGATCGACCGGTTGCCGCACCGTGGTGAGCGGAGGCAGAAAATAGGCCGCAGTGGACAGATCGTCAAAGCCCACCACCGAGATGTCATCGGGCACCCGCAGTCCGCGGTGATGAAGCGCAAGCTGCAGACCAAACGCCGTCTGGTCGTTAGCACAGAACACCGCAGTAAAAGGCTCACCCATCGCCAGCAGCCGTTCGCCAGCGAGCCGCCCACCCTCTTCACGAAAATCGCCCGGGGTGACGAGCGCGGGCAGATAGGTGATGCCGGCGTGGTCGAGCGCGCTGCGATAGCCCTTCAGGCGAGCTTGGGCATCGGGGTGATCGCGCGGCCCCGCGATGAATGCGATCCGCCGGTGCCCGAGATCGATCAGGTGCTCGGTCGCAAGCCGCGCGCCCGCTTCGTCATCCACCGACAGGCTGAAGACGCCCGGCGCATCGAGCGTGCGACCAGTGACCACGACGGGTAACTGCTGGGCAAACTCCGCGATGCGTACGGCGCCCAGGCGACCCGCAAACAGAATCAAACCGTCCACGCGGCGCTGAATCAGTTCGCGAATGCAACGTTCCTCGTCATCGGAGTTCCAGTGGCCGCTCATGAAGATCGGCGTATAGCCGCTTGCCTGCAGGGTTCGCTCAATGCCATGCATGCCTTCGCCGTAGAACGGGCTGTCGATCGCCTGCGTGACCACGCCGATCGCATTGGAGCGACCGGTGGCGAGCCCGCGCGCGAAGGCGTTGGGCTGAAAGCCCATCTCGCGGATGGCCAGCTCAACCGCGCGCTGTTTGGTGGCCGCCACCCTCGCCGTGCCGTTCAATACCCTGGACACGGTGCTCTCGGACACACCGGCCTTGCGCGCCACATCGGAGATGGTGCTTCGGTTCATGCTGCGGTTGCCGCGACGGCTTTAGCGGGAAACTGAGCGGCCCAGCGCGGCTGCCAGGTTTCTGGCAGCACCAGGCAAAGCGCACCCAGTTCGGCAGTGGTAGACGGGTCGCTCACAGCGACCACGCTCGCGCCCGCGAGCATACCTCGCATTCCGCGGTAGCGGCCAGACTCGAACAGGCGGGTCCGCAGTGCAGGCAGCAGCAGATCGGAGTGGCTGCAAAAAAGGCCGCCGCCAATCGCGACCCGTTCGAGATCAAGGGTGACGAACAGGTTGTAGACGAGATCTGCAATCGCATCGAGCGCGCGCCCCACGACCGCGCCCGCCTCGCGCTCACCCCGCCGATAGGCGTTGAACAGATCAACCGTCTCGCCGCCCCAGGCGCGCGCGAGCGCTGCTCCCCCGGCGAGCGACTCGACATCGCCCTCGTTGCCGCAGCCACAGCGCGACCGCAGCACAGGCGCCGAGGGCACCATGCTGTGCCCGGCATGCCCGGCATTACCTGACTTACCCCGCACCAGTCGTCCGTCCAGCATCAAGCCCACGCCGATTCCGGTACTCCAGGTGAGGTACGCGCCATGGCTCACACCGCGGAGGGCACCGAAGCGGTATTCAGCAAAGAGTGCTGCCTGGGCATCGTTTGCCAACGCAAGCGGGCGTCCACCGAAGGCCTCACGAAGCGGCGCTTCGAGTGCCACCCGCATCCAGCGATTCGGCAGACCGCTTTCTGGCGACAAGCCGCCGCATAAGTTGGGCGCGGCGCTTGCAAGCTGCCCAGCCTCTCCTT
>JAGWXN010000525.1 GCA_018969885.1 Betaproteobacteria bacterium
GGCATGCGCAAGCGGGTGACCCTGATCCGCACCCTGGTGTACGACCCCGAGACGCTGCTGATGGACGAGCCCTTTGGCGCGCTCGATGCGCAGCTGCGGCTGATCATGCAGGACCAGCTGCTCAGAATCTGGAGCGGTTCGGGTAAGACCATCGTGTTCGTGACCCATGACCTGGGCGAGGCGATCACGCTGGCCGATCGGGTGGTGGTGCTGTCGCGTCGGCCGGCGCGCGTCAAGCTGATCGCCAAGGTACCGCTTGCACGCCCGCGCGATGTTTTCGACCTCGCCCACAGCGGCGAGGTCGCGAGCCTCCACCGCGAGTTGTGGGATGCATTGCGCGAGGACCTGATGCACGGGGATTCGGTTTGAGCGCACAGGCGGGCACGATCCCGACGGCGGCCCTGCCGGCGCCGCGGGGCCTCCCACTGCACGAGCGCCGGGTGGTGGTGTTTGCCGCGCAGAGCCTCTTCATCTTTTCGATCTTCGCGATCTGGGAGGTGATCTCGGGGCCAGTGATCTCGCCCTTTTTCATTGGCTCGCCCATCGAAATTGCGGGTGTGCTGAAAAAATGGCTCGCGAGCGGTTTTGCCTGGAAGCATGTCAGCTACACGCTTGCTTCCTCGGTGCTGGGCTTTCTGTTGGGGTCGGCCGCAGCCATCGTGGTCGGTCTCGCGCTGGGGCTGTCGCGACACCTCTACGCGGTCTTTGACCCGTTTCTGAGCGCTTTCTACGCCATCCCTAAAATCGCGCTGGCGCCGCTTCTGGTGATCTGGTTCGGTCTGGATCTCACCCCAAAGGTCGTCCTCGCCGCCTCAATCGTGTTCTTCCTGGTGTTCAACGCCACCATCGCCGGGTTTCGCAACGTCGACAGTGAGTTGCTGGAACAGGTGGCGGTGATGGGTGGCACGCGTCGACACGCCATGACTAAGGTGATCCTGCCCAGCGTGGCACTACGTATCCTGGACGGTCTGCGAATCGCTTTCCCGTATGCCCTTCATGGCGCAATCGTCGGCGAGATCATTGCATCGCGCAGCGGCGTGGGCTACCTGCTCGAGTTCTCGCGCGGCCGCTACGACATGAACATGATGTACGCCTCATTGATCCTGCTGATGGTGGTCGCTGTCGCCATCGTTGCGGCGCTCGATGCGCTCGAGCGCTATATTCCCAAGCCCGATTGAGGAGATCGCGATGACACTGCCGCGTGGACGTCTGCACCTGCCGCTGGGCTTGCTGGCCTCGCAAGCCCTGTCGCTGCCGGCAGCCTGGGCCCAGTCTTCGCCCAGCCGTAAGCTCGGCAAGTTCGTCGTGGTCGATGCTGGGCGAGGCATCCAGTATTTCCTGCCCTCGCTCGCCCGGCGGCTTGGCTATTTCGACGACGAGGGCCTACAAGTCGAAGTCATCAATGCGGGCTCGGGCACTGATGCGACGGCCGCCCTCACCAGTGGACAGGCCGACATCATCCAGACGGGTCTCCCGCACATTGTCTCGACCAACCAGAAGGGCCTGCAATTGTGGGCGTTGGCACCAACCATCGAGGCCTACACCCTGTCGATCGTCGTGGCGAACGAGGTTCTCCAGAAGACCGGCGTGACGCCCGAGAGCCCCTTGGCAGCCAAGATGAAGGCGCTCGCCTCGGTCAAGGCGCGAATCGCGATCACGCGCCCCGGGGCGAGCACCGATCTTTTTATGCGCTATCTCTGCCTGGAAGCCGGCGTCGATTGTGATCGTGATCTCGATCTCATCCCGCTCGGCTCAGTGGGCCCGACCGCAGCTGCTTTCGAGCAGCGACGCGTGGTCGCCTTCGTTCGTTCCCACCCCGATGTCGACATTTCGGCGGCCAAGGCGCGCGGCACGATCCTGATCTCGGGGCCTGGCGGACATATCCCGTCGCTCGCCGGTTACCTATACCTGATGCTGGCGACCT
>JAGWXN010000526.1 GCA_018969885.1 Betaproteobacteria bacterium
GCCGCTTGATCCGGACCTCTGCCTTGCCCGGGTGGAAGCCGCCGTGACTGCGAATACGCGGCTGGCCATCCTCGATCACATCGCCTCGGCACCGGCCTTGATGTTCCCGGTCAAGGCCATGACGAAGGCACTGCAGGCAAAAGGTGTGCGCGTGCTGGTCGATGGAGCGCATGCGCTGGGCCATGTTGGCCTCGCCATCGATGACATTGGCGCCGACTGGTACACGGCGAACGCCCACAAATGGCTCTATGCGCCCAAGGGCACGGCGTTCCTGCATGCGCGCGACCCGAAGGCGATCGACCTCAGGCCGCTGGCGACCAGTTACTTCGGCCGGGAACCCTTCCCGCTCTCGTTCGATTATGTCGGCACGCGGGACGTGACGGCGTTCCTGACTGTGCCGGACGCGCTCGACTTCATCGAGGGCCTGGGCGGTGCGGCGACGCTGCAGGCCTACATGCACGGCCTGTCGCGCGCAGGCCAGGCCGTGATGGCGCGGCTTGGCCTTCAGCCCATCGCGCCCGATACGATGTTTGCGGCGATGCACGCCTACCACCTGCCGCAACGGCGCGCGTTTGCGCCCGAAGATGCGCTCGAGATCATCGACGGCTTCTGGGACCGGCACCGCATCCAGGTTGCCGCCTCCGCGTACCTGGGTCGTCTCGTGCTGCGGCTGTCGGCGCAGGCCTATGTGGGGATCGAGGATTACGCGCAGCTGGCTGATGTGCTCGAGCGCGAGGGATGGCCGGGGCGGTGAGCGCTTGGATCACCACGATCCCAAGTGTGTCAGCGCGTGAGGCGCGACCGCGGCCTCGCCGGAAGCTTCAGGTCTGATGTGGGCGTGCGCGGCCCCTCACGGTGCTGCTGGCGGGCCTCCAGCATCAGACGGAGCGCTACTTTGACAGGGTTGGGGATCTGGGCAGCACCGGACAGCCAGCGCCTGACCGTGGAACCGTCCACTTCCAGCGCTTCCGCAAGCCTCGTCTGCCAACCCCAAGCGCCAAAGAGCTCCTCACCAGCCGCCCGCAGGTCGGTTGGCGTGCAAGGTCTGCCGGGTTCCAAGGCTGGCGATTTCACCCTTGTTTCCTATATCCGGCCAGCGATGAAATCCGACAGCAATGCGGGCGTTGCGGTATCAAACCCGACGACATCCATCATTCCCGGATCATCGGGATCAGCGATTGTGAACCCGTTCGACACCATACCGACAACAACCAGCCTGGCCGCAATGCCTGTCACCTCGCGATAGCGTCGAAGCGCGTCAACCGGGTGCACATGTCCAGCCCAGGTTTCGCTATCGGTGTAGACAACAAACGCATCCACACGGAGGCCGTGCTCGAGGGCATAGAGCATCGGCAGCGCACAATCGGTGCCGCCGAAGGGGATCCGTGTCATCTGCTCCACTACATCGTCCAGGCGCTGCGATGGCGACAGCGGCAGTGGTTGGAGACCGCTGTTGAACGCGTGAACTTTTCCATTGTTCGAATGATGACTGCCTGCAGACGTGAAGGCGACACATTGTGTCTGGGGCTCAGTCGCCACGGTCACAAGTGCCATGGCGGCGGCAGCCTGTCGCGCCGTCAACCACGAGCCGGCAACGCGCGACATATCCATGGAGCCCGATACATCAAGAGCAAGGAGGATGCTCTTGTTGCTGGGCACAACGGTTTCAAATGCGAGATAAAACGCGCGATCGAGGGCGTCCACGATCTGGCGCACAGGTTGCCATGACAGGCTTCCCAACATCCCACGTCCAGACGCGTAAGTTGCATGAGCGAGGAGAAGGCTCATCGGATGAATTCGCGCGGACGCAAGCTCCGCTGCATTCCCCAGCCGTTCCTGCACATAGGTCGCCGCTGCAGAGCCCGGTGTGAGCAGCCCAGCCACGGTCATCCGGTTCAGGTTTCGGATCATCGCCATCATGG
>JAGWXN010000075.1 GCA_018969885.1 Betaproteobacteria bacterium
CTGGTTACCTGCCGTTCGGGTCTCGGACTGGCGAATGAGGGTTCGGAGCCGGGGCTCAAACGCATCGAGGTCACCCACCACGCGAAGTCGAATCCCATTGGCATGGAGCTGATCGACCTCGCGCTCCAGCGCAGAAATGAACAGCCGCATGAGGACCGAGACCTCATCGACCGGGCGTCGCCAGTTTTCTGAGCTGAACGCAAACAGGGTGAGAAATTCAACCCCCGCCTTGGCGCAGGCTTCCAGGATGGTCCGAACGGCCTCCACCCCTCGCGCATGCCCGGCGACTCTGGGCAGTCGTCGACTTGTGGCCCACCTGCCATTGCCATCCATGATGATGGCAACATGGCGAGGAACGGCCCCGCTTGTCGGGACCGTAACGGTTGAGCTCGGAAAAATCGGCTTCACGCAGCAGGCGCCCGATCAGACGGTGAGGATTTCCTGCTCTTTTGCGGAAATCAGCTTGTCGATTTCCGCAATGTGACGATCGGTGAGTTTTTGCACTTCATCCTGACCGCGTCGGTCATCGTCCTCGGATATCGCTTTGTCCTTCAGGAGCTTTTTGAGCTGTTCGTTCCCATCACGGCGAAGATTTCGAACGGCGACCTTGGCCTGCTCGCCCTCGCTGCGCGCGACCTTCGCCAGTTCCTTGCGACGCTCCTCCGACAACGGCGGCATCGGCACCCGAATCAGTTCGCCCACCGTCACTGGGTTCAGTCCCAGATCGGCCTCACGAATGGCCTTGTCGATGACAAGGACCATCTTTTTCTCCCAGGCCTGAACGCTCAGCGTTCGTGCGTCCATCACCGAGACGTTCGCTACCTGGTTGATGGGAACGAGGCTGCCGTAGTAGTCGACCTGTACGTGATCGAGCAGACCGGAATGAGCCCGCCCCGTTCGGATCTTGGATAGCGCAACCTTTAGCGACTCGAGCGACTTGTTCATCTTTTGCTCGGTCGAGCTTTTGACGTTGGACAGACTCATCGGATTCCTCTGAAGCGTGTCAGGCGTAGACTAGCGTCCCTTCGTCTTCACCGGTCACGATTCGGCGAAGGGCGCCTTCCTTGAAAATTGAAAAGACCTTCAGCGGGAGACGTTGGTCGCGGCAGAGCGCGAAAGCAGTGGCATCCATCACCTTCAGGTTGCGGCTGATGGCTTCGTCGAAGCTGATGCGCTGGTATCGCGTGGCGGTGGGGTCGAGCATCGGATCGGCGGTGTATACGCCGTCGACTTTGGTGGCTTTCAGCACTATCTCAGCGCCCATTTCTGCGCCCCGGAGGGCGGCCGCAGTGTCGGTGGTGAAGAACGGATTCCCGGTACCGGCGGCGAAAATGACGACCTTGCCCTCTTCCAGATAGCGCAGGGCCTTGGGCCGGATGTAGGGCTCAACCACCTGTTCGATTTTGAGCGCCGACTGCACCCGCGACGCAACCCCTTGCTGGCGCAGCGCATCCTGGAGAGCAAGCGCATTCATGACGGTGGCAAGCATGCCCATGTAGTCGGCCGTGGCGCGGTCCATGCCGGCAGCGCCACCCGCAACGCCCCGGAAAATGTTTCCGCCCCCGATCACCACCGCCAGTTCGACACCCAACCGGGATACGCCCGCAACCTCCGCACACATTCGTTCGATGGTGAGACGGTTGATACCGAACGCGTCATCGCCCATCAGCGCTTCGCCCGACAGCTTGAGTAGTACGCGGCGGTAGGCGAGTTTGGGCGGATTAGAGGGGGACGAAGACAGATCCAAGGTTTAACCTCAGCGCGGTTCACGCCGACCCGGGGCCGATGCCTTCAGTCGGCAAACCCGAGCATTATGCGCCATTCTGGCGGGAGAAGTGGGGCAGCCTGGCGGGTGTCCGCGCTGCCCGAGAGCTCAGCGTGCAGCCGCGGCCGCGGCCTGTGCGGCCACCTCGGCTGCAAAGTCGGTCTGCTTCCGCTCGATACCTTCGCCCACCAGATAAAGCGTGAACGATGCCACCCGAGCGCCCCGAGATTTCAGCAGCTGCTCGATGGTCTGCTTGTCGTCCTTCACGAAAGGCTGTCCGAGGAGGGTGACCTCCTTCAAGAATTTCTGGACGCTACCTTCGACCATCTTTTCCACGATTTCAGCGGGCTTGCCCGATTCGGCTGCCTTCTCGCGGGCGATCCGGCGCTCGGTATCGATCAGGTCAGCCGACACGCCGTCGCGCGACAGCGCTTTCGGCTTGGCTGCCGCAATGTGCATCGCGATGTCGCGCGCCAGGGTCTCGTCCCCACCCACCAGGTCAAGGAGTACGCCGATTTTGGCGCCGCCGTGCACGTAACTCACCACCCGCCCCTCGGCCGACACCCGATGAAAGCGGCGGATCGACAGGTTCTCGCCGATTTTGCCAACCAGCGTGGTACGGACCGCGTCAACGGTCGAGCCATCGACGGGCAACGCCGACAGCGCCGCAACATCGGCGGGTGCCGACTCCGCCACCAGCTTTGCGAGCCGGGAGGAGAACGCAAGAAAGTCGTCGTTCTTGGCAACGAAATCGGTTTCGCAATTGAGCTCGACGATCGCAGCCTCACGTCCATCGGCGCCGATGTGTACGCCCACCACGCCTTCGGCGGTCACCCGTGAGGCAGCCTTGCTTGCCTTGTTGCCCAACCGAACGCGCAGGATTTCCTCGGCCTTCGCCAGGTCACCCCCCGCTTCAGTGAGGGCCTTTTTGCACTCCATCATGGGCGCGTCGGTTTTCTCGCGTAGTTCCTTGACCATGCCGGCGGTGATTTCAGCCATCGCTTTGTTCTCCGAATTCAGTCTGATTACTCAAAGCCCTGCTCGGCCGGGCCCGCAGTACGCGGGGCGGCGCAGAGTGAAAACAAGAAAAGGGCGGGCGCCGCGCGGGCTACCCGCCAAGGGGGCGTCAGGCCTCCTCGCCCTCGACCTCGACAAACTCTTCCTCTTCGCTGGCCGCTTTCACGACCTCCTGAAGCGCGCTGCTACGGCCATCAAGAATGGCGTCGGCTGCACCGCGTGCGTAGAGGCGGATGGCTTTGCCTGAGTCATCGTTGCCGGGAATGACATAGGAGATGCCTTCGGGCGAGTGGTTAGTATCGACCACACCCACCACAGGGATGCCGAGCTTGGCAGCTTCAGTCACCGCAATCTTGTGGTAGCCCACGTCGACCACAAACAGCGCATCGGGCAGGCCCCCCATGTCTTTGATGCCGCCCAGGCTGCGATTGAGCTTGTCGAGTTCGCGCTGAAACAGCAGCGACTCTTTCTTCGACAGGCGCTCGACACCTCCTTCGGCGATCATCACTTCCATGTCCTTCAGCCGCTTGATGGAGGTCTTAACGGTCTTGAAGTTGGTGAGCATGCCACCCAGCCAGCGATGATCGACATAAGGCATGCCCGCGCGCTGCGCCTCTTCCGCCATGATTTCGCGCGCCTGACGCTTGGTGCCCACGAACAGCACCGTGCCACGATTGGCGGACAGCTGCTTGAGATACTTCATCGCTTCCTGATAAAGCCCGAGGGTTTTTTCAAGATTGACGATGTGAATTTTGTTGCGATGGCCGTAAATATACGGGGCCATCCGGGGGTTCCAGAACCGGGTCTGGTGGCCGAAGTGAACACCGGCCTCGAGCATTTGCCGCATGGTGGCGGACATAAACATCTCCTTGGGGGTTGATTCTTACGCTTCTGGCGATCCGCCCTGGAAGGAGCGGAAAAACTGCGAAGGTCTGGGCACTGGTCTTCCCATGTGCCAAGCCGTGCAGCACCCTGTTCACCGAAAGCGCGAGGATGACAGCTAACCTATAATCTTAGCATGACTATCCAACTTAAATCATCCGACGAAATTGCCGCCATGCGTGTGGCCGGCCGCCTGGCCAGCGAGGTTCTTGATTTCATCGCCCCGCATGTGCGACCCGGCATCACCACCGGTGAACTCGACCGCATGTGCCACGACTACATGGTCGACGTACAGGGCACGATCCCCGCACCCCTCAACTATGCGCCGCCCGGCTACTCGCCCTACCCCAAGTCAATCTGCGCCTCGGTGAATCATCAGGTCTGCCACGGCATTCCGGGTGCCCGAGTGCTGAAGAGTGGCGACATCGTCAATCTCGACATCACCGTCATCAAGGACGGCTTTCACGGCGATACCAGCCGGATGTTCTGCGTGGGTGAGTCTTCGATTGCTGCGCGCCGCCTGTGCGACATCACTTTCCGCGCCATGTGGCTGGGCATTGAGCAGGTGAGGCCAGGCGCAACGCTCGGCGACATCGGCCATGCAATCCAGCGCTATGCCGAGGGGTGTGGCTACTCGATCGTGCGCGAATTCTGCGGGCACGGCATCGGTCGACGGTTTCACGAAGAGCCGCAGGTGCTTCACTACGGGCGCCCCGGCACGGGTGAGCGGCTCGAGCCCGGCATGATCTTCACCATCGAGCCGATGATCAACGCGGGCAAGCGTGACGTCCGCGAGCTGGGCGATGGTTGGACGATCGTCACCCGTGACCACAGCCTGTCCGCTCAATGGGAGCACACGGTGCTGGTCACCGAGAGTGGCTTTGAGGTGCTGACTGTTTCGGAGCAGTGCCCAGTGCAACCGGCGAACCCGTCAGTAGCCTGACCATGGTCGCTGCGGCCGAACTGGGCGAACTGCGGCAGTCGTATCGGGCTGCGGTTGAGTCGTCGGTCGAGCAATTTAAATCTTCGCGAAACCCGGACCGCCTGCTGGCCGCGCTTTGCCGAGCGACCGATCGACTCCTCCGCACGCTCTGGCAAACATGCGAGGTGCCCGCCCGTTTCTCGCTCGCTGCAATCGGCGGCTACGGCCGCGGTGAACTCTTCCCACATTCCGACGTCGACCTGCTCATCATCGCCGACCATCCCGATAAGGGAGAGACCGCCATTCTCGAGCGGTTCATCAGCGCGTGCTGGGATCTTGGTCTTCAAATCGGCCACAGCGTCAGAAGCGTTGACGAATGCCTGGATGAAGCCCGCGGCGATATCACCGTACAAACCAGCCTCATCGAGCGACGGCTTCTCACCGGCAAGCGTGAGCCATTTGATCAGCTGGGAAAGCGGCTCGAGCACGAGCTTGATCCTTCGCTCTTCTTCTCCAAAAAGCTTCTCGAGATGCGCCAGCGCCACACGCGCTACGAGGACACGCCTTACAGCCTGGAGCCCAACAGCAAGGAGAGCCCAGGGGGTCTACGCGATCTGCAACTCATCCTCTGGATCAGTCGTGCCGCCGGTTTAGGTGCCACCTGGGCCGATCTTGCGCGCGGCAATCTGATCAGTGAGGCCGAACTCCGTCAGATCCGCCATAACGAGCGCATGCTAAAACGCATCCGTGCCTCGCTCCATGTGGTCTCGGGTCGGCGCGAAGACCGGCTGGTGTTCGATCTTCAGGCTCAGGTGAGCGCCGCGCTCGGATTCGGGGGCGCCGATGCGAGGCAGGCGTCGGAATCATTGATGCAGCGCTACTACTGGGCCGCAAAGGCGGTGGTTCAGCTGAGCAGCCTCCTGATTCAAGACCTCCGCGAGCGACTCTCGCCGCCTGCCACCGGCGAGCCGGAGCCTCTTGATGCAGAGTTCGTCAATCGTGGCGGCCTGCTGGATATTGTTGACCCTGCGCTTTTTGAACACGATCCGTCAGCGATTCTGCGCGCGTTCCTGATGCTCACCCGCCACCGGGAGTTGCATGGCATGAGCGCCCTCACCTTGCGCGCGATCTGGCGCGCACGCACTCGAATCGACGCCGACTTTAGGAAGTCTCCGAAGAACCGCTTGCTGTTCCTGGAGTTTCTTCAGGCAGATCACGGTGTCACCCGCGGTTTGCGGCAGATGAACCAATGGTCGGTGCTTGGCAGATACCTGCCGGTCTTTCGACGAATCGTTGGCCAGATGCAGCACGATCTGTTTCATGTTTACACCGTCGATCAGCACATCCTGATGGTGGTTCGGAACCTTCGCCGCTTCGCAATGGCCGAGCACGCGCACGAATACCCTTTCTGCAGCCAGTTGATGTCGAGCGTTCGCTCGCCCTGGTTACTGGTGGTGGCTGCACTGTTTCACGATATTGCAAAGGGGCGCGGTGGCGATCACTCATCATTGGGGCGGCTCGACGCGCGACGTTTCTGTCAGGCCCACGGCGTCGTCGATACCGACCGGGATCTGGTGGAATTTCTGGTTGAGCATCACCTCACCATGTCATCAATCGCGCAGAAGCAGGACCTCTCCGATCCCGAGGTGATTGGCCGCTTCAGTGAGCTGGTTCAGAGCGAAGAGCGCCTCACCTGCCTTTACCTGCTCACGGTCGCCGACATTCGAGGCACCAGCCCGAAAGTCTGGAACGCCTGGAAGGCAAAGCTCCTGGAAGACCTTTACCGCGCAACCCGCCGCCACCTTGCCGGCGAGGCGCCCAACGCCGGGGCCATGCTGGATAGCCGTCGTACCGAAGCGGTTCGGTTGCTCAACCTGCAGGCCATTGACCCCGAGCGCTATAACGGCTTCTGGACACGTTTGGGCATTTCATATTTTCTACGCACCGATCCAGTTGACATTGCCTGGCACGCCCGTGTGCTTGCCGGGCCCGCGCGCCGTGACGGCGCGATCGTGCGCGCTCGAATGGCGCCCATCGGCGAAGGCTTCCAGGTCGTGGTCTATACCCGCGACCAAACCGAGCTCTTTGCCCGAATCTGCGGCTATTTCGACAGCCATAACCTGTCGGTCCTGGATGCCCAGATCCACACAACCCCCGACGGCGACGCACTCGACAGCTTTCTGGTGGTCGACCCGCATGCGCAAATGGGCTATCGAGAGAGACTGAGTCTGGTTGAACGCGAGTTGGAGGATGCACTGCGGGGGCCCGGCGCCCTGCCCGCTCCTGTGCGCGGTCGGCTCTCCAGGCGCTCGCGCTATTTTCCAGTCACCCCGACCGTTGACCTGCGGCCCGACGAACGTGGCGGACGCCATTTGCTCTCCATCACCGCCAATGACCGTACCGGACTGCTCTACAGCGTGGCGCGTGTCATGAGCCGACATCAAGTGAGCCTGGTGAGTGCCCGAATCATGACTTTGGGCGAGCGAGTGGAAGACGTTCTGGTGGTCCAGGGGCCCGTTTTCAGTCAGCCGCGCGGAATGCTGGAGTTTGAGAGCGAGTTGCTCACCGCACTCAACTGAGCATCCACCCTACCCGGGTGAGGTTGCAGCGCAGAGTTCAGCCAGTAGTCGTCGGACATCGGTGATCGATCGAGCAAGCGTAGCCATGATCGCCTCAATCGAAACACTCTGGCTGCTCGCTGCCAGCCCCGCCGCCGCATTCGCAACCACCGCTAGGCAGGCGTAAGGCAGCCCCAGCTCCCGCGCGAGCACCGCCTCGGGCATGCCAGTCATTCCAACCAGCGTGCAGCCGTCTCTCGCCATTCGGGTAATCTCGGCCGCCGTTTCCAAACGCGGGCCATTGGTACATCCATAAACGCCACCCTCAACGAGCGGCAAACCAAGCTTTCGGGCGCCGCCCGCCAAGGCTTTGCGCAGCGAAGCATCGTAGGGCTCGGTGAAATCGACGTGCACAACCTTGTTGTCAGTGCCATCGAAAAACGTGGACTCTCGACCACTCGTGTAATCGATGAGTTGGTCTGGCACCACCAGCATGCCCGGTGAACATTCAGGCGCGATCCCGCCCACGGCGGCGACCGCAACAATCTGGGTGGCGCCCGCCTCGCGAAGAGCCCAGATATTCGCGCGATAGTTGATGCGATGCGGCGGAACACGATGGTCGCGAGCATGGCGAGCGATGAACAACACCGCCTTCCCCTCCCAGGATCCGCGCATCAGGGTGTCAGAGGGTGTCCCCCAGGGGGTCTGAATCGCAAGCGGGGTCGGCTGCCGTAGCTCATCGAGCTGATAAAGACCGCTTCCGCCGATGATTGCCAGCATGCCCTTGCCTGGTTAATTGAAGACCCGAAGCGCGGTTGGCGAGCCCGGCGTAAGCCCAGCAGCGGCAAGCGCTGCGCAACGTTCATCGAGTTGGGCGCTGATGGCCTCGATCCCTCGGTCGGTCAGCGGTTTGCCGCCATCATCAATCATCCGGCCGGGCAGCCGCCGCGCGCTGATTCGAACACATTCGATCATCGCAGCGAAGGGCCGCGCTTCCGGGGCTACGCGTGGCACATCCAGCAGAAAACTGAGCCGATTGGACTGCTCACCCAGCGCGACCGAAAATAGGGTTTCACCCCGCGGCCCCAGCCGCGCATAACGGTTGTTGCCACGTTCGACGATCGCGAGCGGGCCCGCTAACGCAGCAAGCTGGGCGGGACCGAGGGTTTCGGCCGCGTCGACGTTGATACACACCTGGGCGTCGAGACGGGCGCTTTCGGAATCGAGTGCACGAGCACGCGCCAGCACGCTCGTCATATCACTCAATTCAACGCCCACCCCAAGGGACGCGGCCAGCTCGCGAATACGCTGGGCAAAATCGGTGTATTCCAAAGCGTTGAGCGGCCCTGCGCGGTTGGCAAGTAGCAAGCCAAAGCGCGCGCTGCTGCAGGACTCGCCTGCGCGCGGTAGATGCCAACCATCGGATGAAGGCGCAACGCCGAGTACTTCGAGCATGACGGGCTTACTGCCTGAACGCCTGAATGACTGCGCCAGTGACACCAGCTTCTCGGCGGGAACCTGCTGAACAAAGCGAAGTAACGCCATGCAATCGGTGCGCTCGGACAGAATGCCCGTTGACGCGTCGGTCGGGCTCATCGGCCTGGCACCCGCAGCGGCGAGGCTGTTGGGTGCAGCAATGGTTGCAGCTGGAGCGACGCCCCGCGATGGTTCAGCGTGCAGCATAGGCGCCCGTACCGGCTCAGCATGCGCGCCCGCGACGACTTGCCCAACGGGATACAGCTCAGTCGACGTGCTCATCTCCCCATGCGAACTCGCACCGCCCCGAGGCTGTGCGGCCGTGAAGACGGGCCGGGAATCGACATATTCGAAGGGGGACGTAGGGGGCGGTGCCGAGCGTCCTGGGTGACTACGCTCGGTCGTCACCGGTGCTTCGTCAGGCAATGCTGCGGCCGACGCTGAAGCTTCGGCGTTCGAGGAACGGTGCTGAGCGGCATCACCGAAGATGATTGGAGTGCCGTCCAACGAGCCGAGCTGCGGCTCAACGCGTTGCGGATCGTCGGGCCGTACATTAGCGATACCCAGGCTCGGCTCATCCCGTGCGGAGGTTGGACCCAGATTGGGCGCTGCGCGCGAAGAGGGAGCACCCGGGTGGGGCGTCGCCACCACGGCAACGCCAGGATCGGGCCGATTCGGCTCGGCTCTACCGGGGCGCCGTAATTCGACCGGCGCTTCGTCGCGCACCGAGAGCCTGCGCAGCCGCCATGCACGCCAGGCATCGAAAGCCACCACCGCCCCGATAGCCAGGGCGACAAACAACAGGATGCTGACGGTCAGACTGTCGATCATGCTGCCTTGGCGAAGTTCGCCGCCGCTTCAAGGTCGACTGCCACCAGGCGTGACACGCCTTTCTCCTGCATGGTGACGCCGATCAGCTGCTCAGCGAACTCCATGGCGATTTTGTTGTGCGTGATAAACAGGAATTGGGTCTGAGCCGACATTGCACGAACCATTTCTGCGTAACGCTCGGTGTTGGAGTCATCAAGCGGCGCGTCGACCTCGTCGAGCAGGCAGAACGGCGCCGGATTGATTTGGAAAAGCGAAAATACCAGAGCAATGGCGGTGAGCGCCTTTTCGCCTCCCGAAAGCAAGTGAATCGAGGTGTTTCGCTTGCCGGGTGGCTGCGCCATCACCTGAATGCCTGCGTCAAGAATTTCCTCTCCGGTAAGAATGAGTCGCGCCTCGCCCCCGCCGAACAAGCGCGGAAACAGCTCGCCAAAGTGCCCGTTGACCGTGTCATAGGTTTCACGTAACAGCGTACGGGTTTCGCGATCGATTTTCCGGATGGCATCTTCAAGCGTCGTGATGGCCTCGTTGAGGTCGGCGAGCTGTGCTCGCAGGAAACCCTGCCGCTCGCTTGCCTGGCTCAGCTCGTCAAGTGCGGCCAGGTTGACCGGTCCGAGCGCGGCAATGGCGTTCGACAGCCGTGTGACCTCGCCCTGGAGCCAGCCAGGCTTAGGCGAGGCCTCTGAGAAACGCTCTCGCAGCCCGGACTCGGCCGCCTCATCGACCTGGGCCTCAACAAGCTGGGCCGCGTACTGCTCGGCGTTGATGCGCGCTGCCTGCTCGTCGAGCTGCAGCGCGTGCAATCGCTCACGAAGCGGCTCCTGCGCGCGCTCGGCGGTGAGCCTTGCTTCGTCGCCCGCGCGCAGCCTCTGGCTGATATCGTCGAGTCGCTGACGCGCCGCGCCCAATGCGCCCTCGGCCTGCACCCGATCGGCTAACGCTGACTGCAGCGCGTCACGCGCTTCGGTGTCGGAAATGTCACCCAGCCTCGCTTCGAGCAGCGCGCGCTCATCACCCGCCGACTGAAGCTGAGTCCGGGCCGTCTCGGCCGATGCGTTCAGGCGCTCAATGAGCGCCTCGGCGGAGCGTACGGCAAAGTCGGCCTCGCGCGCGTCTGCTTCGGCCTGCCGAACCTGTTCCCTTTGCCGCTCGAGGGTAGCCTCAGCCTCCTCGAGCGCAAACTGCTGCTCTTCGGCCCGTTGCTGGGTTTCGCCCAGCTGCGCGTCGAGCGAATCAAATTCACTCGCGAGCGCTTGCAACGTGTTGTCGAATTCAGCTGACTGGCGAGCAATGTCTTCGAGTTCGGTGGTGATCCGCTCGCGACTGCCTGCCACTCGGGCCGACTCCTGTTCGAGTCGCTGGGCGTTCAGACGCAGCGCGGACAGTTCGCGAAGTGCCCGCGCGTGATCTTCGCGTAACTGCGCAAGCAGGCGCTGCGCATCGGCGGCTCCGGCCTCGGTACGGACCGCCGCCCCTCGCGCATCATCTACCAGCATTTGCTGCGCGCGCTGCTCGCGGGCGAGGTTGTCGATTTCATGAAGCCGGGCGAGCAAACCCTCCGCCTCGGTATCGGCCGCATGCAGCGAAGCCGAGTAACGCCCGACCTGATGGCCTTCGCGAACCACGAACTGCCCGCCCGCTGGCAACAAATTTCTCTGAGCAAACGCCTGTTCCAGGGATTCGGCGGTAAAGCAGTGGGCGAGCATGTCGTGGAGCATTGCCTGAACACCGGCATCGGGGCAGTTGGCAAGCGACGACAGCGGCTTGAGTTCAGCCGATCGGGAAGCCGCTGGGGGGGCAACGTGATCGCCCGCAAAAAACGCGACTTTCGCAGGCGGCGGATCCGAGGCCAACGCCGCGAGCATGGAGATCCCAGTGAGCTCGAGCGCGTGAACACGTTCTCTGAGCGTTGCCTCGAACGCCGCCTCCCAGCCGGTTTCGATCCGAAGGCGCGGGTGCAGTCGCGTTAGGCGCTCTAGGCCGTGTCGCTCCAGCCAGGGCTGGATCTTGGACTGGCTCTCGAGGCGCTGCTGCAGCTGGCGCAGCGCTGACAGGCGGGCGTCGATTCGCGCGAGCGACGCCTCCGCCTCGCGCAGCGCCTGCTGAGCCGGCGCCCGGGCAGCGTCAAGCTCGCGCCACCGCTGATCGGCCTCTTCAAGGGTGTGCTGCAACTGCGCTTCCAGTTCCTCTGCGGCCGCCACCGATTCGCGCTGATGCGTGAGTTCATTCGGGTCGACACTGGCGAGCTGCGCCAGCTCGTGCTTCAGCCGGTCGCGCCGAATCTGAAGCGAATCAAGGCTGTTTTGTGCGTTTCGCTGCCGAAGCGCCGAAAGTTCGATCGCCTGGCTGGATTGCGCCGCAAGCGCGCGGGCTGCCTCGAGCGCTACCCTGGCCTCGCGTACCCTCGCCTCGGCATCCGGGTAGGCGTCGGAAAGCTGGACACAGACAGCGGCCAGCGTTTCTGCCTGCTCGCGGTCGATATCGAGTCGTGCCAGCGCATCGCTTCGCTCGCTCTCGGTGGTATCGAGCAACGCCTTCGCGCGCTGAGCCTGATTCGCCAGCGAATCGAGGCGCTCCCGCAACTGACCCTGCGTTTGGGCAACCACCCGAATATCAGATTCGAGCCGCGCCACCTCTGCGTTAACGTCA
>JAGWXN010000001.1 GCA_018969885.1 Betaproteobacteria bacterium
GGGACCATCCGTGCCATGACCCGTGGCACCGTCACTGAAAGCTGGGCGAAGACCAACCATCCGCTCTGGCATCAGGAGGTCACCAAGGGCCGGTAAGCCCCTGGTTGAGCATCACCCGATGGGAGTCACAGCCACCGTACGGGTGATGTCGCCCGAAGAAATCGCCGCCCGCTCGGGTGGCGAGACGCCCTACCTGCTCTGGCCAGAGCGCGGTACGCATTTCGCCGAGCGTGAAATGCGGCTGCGCCAACTGGCCGCCAATCACCCCATGCGCGAGTTTCTTCTGTTCGCAGCCGATCTCGCCGGTGCGCAGCAGGCACAGCTTGCCGCTTACCCGGTTGTGGCGTTACCGGATCATGAAGCGCTTGATCGCGCAGCAAGCCGGCTCGCGCCGCCGCTTGCCGCGATCGACTTTCCGCGCGATCCGGCCTGGCGAAGCGAACTCCGTGCACTGCTCGCGCGGCTGCCCGATTCGCTTCCTGCCGCAGCCCGCGACACGATCGTGCGGGTTGCACGCGCTGAAGACTCCTGGCTGGAGGCGCAGGCCGACTGCCTGCTTGCGGGCGTCACGCGCGGCCTGGATCTGGCAGCTGCCCCGCTGGTGGCGGCCGGGCTACAGGTGTATTTCACGCATCTGCTGCTATCGGTCCAGGCGAGCGCAATCGGCCGCGGCCAGCCCTTTGGCCGCATCGAAGATGAAACCGTCTGCCCGGCCTGCGCGAGCAAACCGGTGGCAAGCGTCACCCGTAACGCGGGTGATCTGCTGGGCCAGCGCTACCTCGGGTGCTCCATCTGCGGACTGCAGTGGCACATGGTGCGGATCAAATGCGCGCACTGCCTGTCCACGCAGGGCATCACCTATCAGTCATTGCAGCGCGCGGCCGACGAGCCCGATACCGAGGCGGCAGCCTCGGCGGTCGCGCAGGCCGAGGTCTGCGACAGCTGCGGCCACTATCTCAAGATCTTTCACACTGATCGCGATCCGCATGTCGACGCCGCGGCCGACGACCTCGCCACCGTCACACTCGACTTGCTGGTTTCAGAGTCGGGCGCGCGCCGCCACGGCGTTAATCTGATGTTGCTCTTCGGTGAGCCCGATCGCCAGACCGACGACAGCGCAGATGACGAGGCAGAGGGTCACCCGCGAACGAGCACCGAGATATCGGCTGCGGGGCGACCACCCACCCCCCCCGACCCGGGTCCGCTCTGATGGACCGGCCCGCGCAATCCGTCGTCGACGGTTCGAAGGCCAGACCAAAAGACCTTCCCTCCATTGACCGACTGCTGCGTGCGCCCGCGGGCGTAGCGCTCGTCTCCGAGCATGGCCACACGCTGGTGACGGCCGAGGCCCGTGCGCTTCTGGAGCCGCTCCGTGAGCGTGCCCTCGCCGGTACGCTGCCCATCGCCGAAGTGAGTATGGATTCGCTCATCGGGCAGCTTCACGCCCGCGTGAGCGGGCGGCTCGCGCCGCGTATGCGTCGCGTGATCAACCTCACCGGCACGGTAATTCACACGAATCTCGGCCGTGCAGTCCTGGCCCCCGAGGCGCTCGCCCACCTCGCAGCGATGATGACAGGGCCGAACAACCTCGAATATGACCTCGCCTCGGGCGGGCGTGGCGATCGCGACGCCATCGTGGAGGAGTTGCTCTGCACGATCACCGGCGCGCAGGCCGCCACCCTCGTCAACAACAATGCAGCGGCCGTGGTGCTCACGCTGGCTGCCTTTGCGCGTGGCCGCGAAGTAATCGTCTCGCGCGGCGAACTGGTCGAGATCGGCGGGGCCTTCCGCATGCCTGATGTGATGGCAAGCGCGGGAGCGAAGATGGTTGAGGTCGGCACCACCAACCGCACGCATCTGCGCGACTACGAAGCGGCCATCGGCCCACGCACCGCGCTGCTCATGAAGGTGCACACCAGCAACTATGCAATCCAGGGCTTTTCTGCGAGCGTCGATGAGCGTGAGCTGGCTTCGCTCGCGCATGCACGCGGCCTGTCGGTGGCCACCGATCTGGGCAGTGGGTCGCTGGTGGATCTTGCGCGCTGGGGGCTGCCTCGTGAACCGCTCCCCCAGGAAAAACTCGCTGCCGGCTGCGATGTCGTCACCTTCAGTGGCGATAAGCTTCTGGGTGGTCCGCAGGCGGGGCTTATCGTTGGTTCGCGTGAGGCGATTGCCCGCATCCGTCGACACCCCATGAAGCGCGCGTTTCGCATGAGCAAACTTCCGCTCGCCGCGCTCGAGGCCACCCTGCGACTCTATCTGCGTCCCGAACGTCTCGAGCAGGATCTGCCAACGCTCAGGCTCCTCACGCGGCCGCTCGATGCGATTCGCGGCTGCGCCGAGCGGCTTCTGCCAGCGCTCGCCGACGCGGTCGGACCACGGTTCACGGTTCGGACCTGCGAGCTTCTCGGACAGATCGGATCGGGGTCGCTGCCGGTAGAGAGCCTGCGCTCGGCAGGCCTTGCGATCGCACCGGTCCAGAAGCGGGGTGCAGGGCGCGCGCTTGAATCGCTTGAGCAGGCCCTGCGCGCACTCGATCGCCCGGTGATCGGCCGGATCGCCGAGCAGCGACTGCTCCTCGATTGCCGCTGTCTTGAAGATGAAACCGAGCTCGGGTCACAGTTGCCCGAGCTCGCCCGGCTCCTGTCGTGATCATCGGCACTGCGGGTCATATCGACCACGGCAAGACCACGCTGGTGCGCGCGCTCACTGGCGTCGATACCGACCGGCTGCCCGAAGAAAAGCGTCGCGGCATCAGCATCGAGCTGGGCTATGCGTTTCTCGATGCGCCCGGCGGCATGCGCCTGGGCTTCATCGATGTACCGGGCCACGAGCGTCTGGTTCACACCATGCTGAGCGGCGCCACGGGGATGGATCATGCGCTCATGCTGGTGGCCGCCGATGATGGCGTGATGCCGCAGACGCGCGAACACTTCGCCATTCTTGAACTGCTCGCAGTGCCCGCAGCAAGCTTCGTGATCACCAAGACCGATCGCGCCGACCCGCCGCAGCTCAAGCGCGTACGCGAACAACTCGCGGCGCTTGCAGCGGGCACCCGCTTGGCCGAGGCACCGATTTTTCAGGTGAGCGCGCAAACCGGTGAGGGGGTCACGGCACTTCGCGATGCACTCCTTGCACGCGCTGAGCATGCCTCACGCGAAGCGACCGCTCAGCAAGGCTTTCGGATTGCAATCGACCGCGTCTTCGTGGTCGAGGGTACTGGCACGGTGGTAACGGGGACCGTCCATGCGGGGCAGGTGCAGGCGGGCGACGAACTGGTGGGCGTGCCCGGCGGGGGCCTCACGCTTCGGGCCCGGGTCCGGAGTGTTCACGCGCAAAACCGCGCGGTTCTCTCTGCCCACGCGGGCGAGCGCTGTGCGCTCGGGCTCGCCGGTGTGAACCGCGAAAGTCTGCGCCGTGGCCAGTGGCTGGTGGCCCCGCCGATCGCACTTTCCACCCGCCGGATCGACGCCACGCTGAGGCTATGGAAAGAGGAGCCCCGCGCGCTGCGCGCGGGCACCCCGGTACATGTTCATCTGGGCGCCACCTCAGTGACCGGAACGGTGGCGCTGCTTGATGCAGGCGAGGCGCTTGCACCGGGTGGCACTGCGCGCGTACAGCTCGCCCTCCACGATGAGGTCGCCGCCTGGCGTGGCGATCGCGTGGTGCTGCGCGATGCTTCGGCGAGTCGCACGATCGCGGGCGGCAGCGTGCTCGATCCCTTTGCACCCGCACGCTACCGCCGCACCCCGCAGCGGCTGGCCGAACTCGATGCGATCGCGTTGGCTGATCGCGCAGCCCGACATACCGCGCGGATTGCCGCCGCGCCAAACGGCATCGATCTGGCGCAGGTCTATCGGGCCGAAGGGTCGGTGCCCGACTCGGAGCCGATTGCTGCACACGATCGGCTCGCACACGCCGACACCACAGCCGGCCAGGAAGAAAGCGCGAGCCCTCTGGCGGCACGCGACGGCGAGGCGATCTTCGCGCTCAGCGCTCCTCACAGGGATCTGCACGCCGGGCAGGCGCTTGCCATGCTCGCCCACTATCACGAACAGCACCCCGACGAATTGGGTCCAGACAGCGCGCGCCTTCGCCGACTGGCCGCGCCAAGGCTTGCCGAGCCGCTGTGGCGAGCGCTCCTCCAGCAACTGCAGCGGAACGCCCGAATCGCCCTTCGCGGCAGCTTTGTCCATTTGCCTGAGCACGGTGTGCGGCTCTCAGCGGTGGACGAGCGGATCGCACAGACGATCGCACCCATGCTGGCGGTCGCCGGCTATGAGGGCGCGTGGGCGCGCGATCTGGCCCGCGATGCTGGCGAGAGCGAACCGCTTCTGCGGGTGGCGGTGGCGCGCCTTGCACAGCGCGGGGATCTGCACCAGGTCGTACGCGATCTGGTCTACGATACGGCGACCCTGCGACGGCTCGCAGCCATCGCAAGAGATCTCGCCACGGCCAACGGGGCGGTTACCGCAGCAGCCTTTCGCGACGCCACAGCACTCGGCAGAAAACGGGCAATTCAGATTCTGGAATACTTCGATCGGGCCGGACTCCTGCGGCGAGTGGGCGATGAGCATCGACTTCGTACCGACAGCCGGCTGTTTCTTGACTGACAGGAGCGCGCAGACCGTTTTTCATGCAAACCTCGGAGGGGAAACGATCCTGGTGGGTCGGCCGGGCTTCAAACCCGGTGGGTGGCGCCACGCGCCGCCGGGTGGGTTCGACTCCCATTCCCCTCCGCCAATCGCCTGATGACGGTGGCATCCCATGAGTACTGCGCGTTTCGAAGCCTTCGCCTTCCCAGCCGATCTGCACTATCTGATCGAGCATCAGGTCTGGGCGCGGCTCGCACCCGACGGCACCGCCACAGTGGGCATCACCTCGCTCGGCATCGCGCTCGCTGGCGAGATCTACATGTGTCGGGCCAAAGCGGTAGGCATGGAGATCGAGCAGGGGAAGTCGGTCGCGGTGGTTGAGCTCGCAAAATCGATCGTGTCGGTGAAGTCACCCCTCTCGGGTACGGTCATCGAAACCAATCCCCGTTTGCCGGACACCCCCGAAATCGTGCACACCGATCCCTATGGCGAGGGCTGGATCGCGCGGATCCGGCCTGCGGCACTCGATCACGAGCAAGCGGCGCTGCTCCACGGCGAGGGCGTGAGGGCCGCCATGGCCGAGCACGCGCGACTCTATCGGATCGACTGACGTGACGCAGGCAAGCGGATTCATCGACCACCAGGTTGCCGGTGTAGCGATCCTTCTCTGGGTGACCGACCCGCGGTCGCCCGAGCGACTCGCCACGCCGTTCTTTCATGCTGCGGCGGCCGCCGCCATGGATATTCCGGTCGAGATGTTTTTCAGCGCAGCGAGCGTGAAGCTTCTTGCCCCCGGCGTCGCCGCAGCGCTCAGGCCCAACCCCCAGCACCCCAAGACTGTGCTCGACTCCATTCGCGAGGCGACGCAGCTGGGCGCACGGCTTTTTGCCTGTAGCGACGCACTCGCCGCGCACGGCCTCGCCGCAACCGCGCTGATCCCGGAATGCGAGGGCCGCGGTGGGGCGGTGCAGTTCATGGCGCGCGCCGCCGATCAGCGCTGGCGCGCCCTGGTATTCTGATCAAGTCCCGACGACTGAGCCGCCATGCCCGACGCCCTATCCAATGAGCCCCTGCGGCTGCTCACCACACGCCACTCACTCGGTATCAAACATCTGTCCGAGCCCGGCCCCGATGACCTTGCGCTCGCGCAGATGGCCGCGGCTGCGCTCAAGGCACCCGACCACGCCGAGCTGGTTCCCTTTCGCTTCAGCGTGATTCGCGGTGCGGCACGCGAGCGACTGGCTCTGCTCTTCGCACAGGCGGCCCGCGAGGCCGGCAAAGACGAAACCGGGGCGCAGCTCGATGCCGAGCGCGCGCGCCGAGCGCCGGTGAGCGTAGCGCTCACCGCCCGCATCGACCTTGGCCACCCGCTGGTGCCCGCCCATGAGCAATGGATTGCGGTGGGCGGCGCCTTGACCAATTTTTTGAACGCCGCCCACGCGCTGGGCTACGCCGGCAAGATGCTGTCGGGCGCCAAGGTTCGCGACCCCCTGCTCGCACGCGCGTTCTGTGCACCAGGCGAAACCCTGGTCGGCTGGATCGCGCTCGGCACGGCCACCCGCCCGCCTTCCAGCCGCGCGCCCAAGGCGCTCGCCCGCGACGTCTGGTCCGATTGGCAAGGCGCGTGAGCGCCGCGCCCCCTCGAAGCGGTCCGGCGCTGCTCGCGCTGCTGTTCAACGCCACGATCTGGGGCCTGTCGTGGTGGCCGCTACGCTATCTCTCGGAGCGGGGTCTGCACGGGCTCTGGGCCACCGCCATCGTCTTTCTGATCGGTAGTGTCGGCATCGCCCTGCTGTGGCGCAGCGCCCTTGCTCAGCTCCTGTCCGACCGCCGAATGTGGGTGCTTGCCCTCGCTGCGGGGCTTACCAATGCTTGCTTTAATTGGGGCATGACAGTTGGGGAAGTGCTCCGCGTCGTCCTGCTTTTTTATCTCATGCCGGTCTGGACCCTGCTGCTTGCCCGCTGGCTGCTCGCCGAGCCGATCACCACGGGGGCAGCGCTTCGCGCAGTGGTTGCGATCGTAGGGGCTGCCGTGGTGCTGTGGGAGCCCGGTGCAGGGGTCCCCTGGCCTACTTCGCTCGGCGACTGGCTGGGGGTGGCGGGCGGCGCAGGTTTCGCCTGGCTGAACGTGCAGCTGCGCGGTCTGGGCGAGGCCCCGGCCACCGCGCGGGCGTTGGCCATGAGCGTTGGATCGGCGCTGGTGCCCGCCGGGGTAGGCGTCGCGCTGATGGCGGTCAGCATGATCAGCGCGCCGCCTGTGAACGACTTCGCGTGGCTACCCGGTTCGATCGTCCTCGCGGTGATCCTGCTGATCGCCAACGCCGCGCTACAGTTTGGCGCCCCCCGGCTCCCCACCCGCGTGACCGCGATCGTGATGCTCACCGAGGTCCCGGTCGCCGCGCTGTCGAGCGTCCTGATCGCAGGCGAGACACTGCGCCCGCACGTCCTTGCGGGCGGGGCACTGATTGTGCTGGCGAGCCTCGCAGCCGCGCTCTCGCTTCGGCCGCGCAAGGACAAAACCGCCTGACTAGCGCTCGCTCAGCAGGCGCCGCAGATCGGCCTCAATGGCCTCAGCCTGCGAGCCATGCCGGATCATGAGGCGCACGCGCGAGCGCCGGTCAAAGACAAAGCTCCCCGCGCTATGGTCGACCGTGTAGCTACCCGGTGTTTTGCCGGGCACTTTCTGATAGACCACCCGAAAAGCCCGCGCGGTGCGGGCCGTGGCTTCCGCATCCCCCCACAAACCAATGAAATCGGGATGGAAGGCGGGAACATAGTGCGACAGCAGGTCCTGCGTATCGCGTTCAGGGTCAACGGTGATGAAAGCGACCCGAACCTGCTCGGCAAGCGGACCCAGGCGTCGCATGACCTCGGCCATTTCTGCCATGGTCGTGGGGCAGACATCAGGACATTGGGTATAGCCGAAAAACACCAGGAGGAGCTTGCCGGAGAAATCTTCCAGCCGGGTTCGGCGCCCCCGATGATCGGTGAGTTCGAACCCCTTCGCGAAGTCTGCGCCCGTGATGTCGATCGCGCGAAATCCGGACTGCCGGCCGCAGCCGGCCAGGCCCCCCAGGCCGAGCGCTGCCGCGATCGCAGGCCCCGCCAGCCAGCCCCGCGACAACGAACCAGGCACGGTGGCAACCCCCGCGCGCAGCAGCAACCGACGCCTCAACGAGCGCGCCTTGGTAGAGGCCAACATCAGCGCAGGTAGTGATCGATCAGCAGCGCCCCAAAGAGCGCCGAGAGATAAAAAATAGAGTAGCTGAAGGTCTTGCGGGCCAGGGCGTCGGAATAGTTGCGCCACAGCCGCCACGCATACCAGAGAAAGACGCCGCCGAGCACCAGTGCGCTTAGCAGATAGAACAGCCCACTCATACGGATCATGAACGGCATGACCGACACTGCGACCAGGAGCACGGTGTAGAGCAGCACATTCAGGCGGGTGAATTCGGGGCCGTGCGTGACCGGCAGCATCGGAAGCCCCGAGCGCCGGTAGTCTTCGATGCGGTAGAGCGCGAGCGCCCAGAAGTGGGGTGGCGTCCAGACGAATATGATCAGGAACAGCACCAGCGCGGGCGCTGTGACCTCGTTGGCAACCGCCGCCCAGCCGAGCACCGGGGGCATGGCGCCCGAGGCGCCACCGATCACGATGTTTTGCGGCGTGGCAGGTTTGAGGAGTACGGTGTAGATAACCGCATAACCGACAAAGGTGGCCATGGTGAGCCACATGGTGAGGGGATTGACCGCCCAGTAGAGCAGCGCGGCACCCAGGCCGCCAATCACGCCTGCAAAAACAATGGTGCCGGTGACACCCACTTCGCCCCGGGCGAGCGGCCGCGCGCGGGTGCGCGCCATGCGCGCATCGATGCTGCGCTCAATCAGGCAGTTGAAGGCAAAGCCCGCGCCCGCAAGCAGCGAGATGCCGGCAAGCCCTGCGCCCAGAAGCGTCCAGGGCAGGGGGCCGTCGGTTGCGAGCAGCATGCCGATCAGCGCACAGAACGCGGCGAGCAGCACCACACGCGGCTTGGTGAGCGCGAAATACTGCATCGCGAGGTATCGCCAGCTGGCAGGTGCGTTGCGGGTCAGTTGCATGGCAGGACGACCGAGGGGGGTGCGTTGGGCAAAGCCGGATGATCGGGCCAATAAACCACGGGACCGAAGGGCCCCGCCGCTCAGTGTGTCAACCGTGCTTGCGCGACCCGGAAGTTTAGCACCACGACCAGCGCGAGCAGCACGGCCGCGCCACCGGTATGGGCGACCGCCACCGCAATCGGCAAACTGAACCAGACATTGGAGAGCCCCAGCGAAAACTGCGTGCCCAGCATGAGTAAGAGCGCAAGACCGAAACCGCGGGTTCCGGGCACCTTCATCACACGCCAGGCGAGCAGAGCCAGCCAGGCAGACACACAGATTGCGCCCAGCCTATGCATGAGATGGATCGCGGTGAGCGCCTGCGCGGGCAGGAATTCTCCGTCATCGGTACGGCCGAGTTCTCTGAATACGTGGAAGGCGTCTTCGAAGTTCATCTCGGGCCACCACCGGCCCTGACACCTCGGAAGATCGGTGCAGGCAAGCGCGGCGTAGTTGGTGCTGGTCCAGCCACCCAGGAGGATCTGTAGTGCCACCAGCGCGAGCGCCCCTCGCGCGAGGAGCTGGAGCCGCAAGAGCGCCCGTTCGTCCACCGCCGACCAACGCGGCTGCTGCCGCTGCCAGAGCCAGATGAGTAGTGCAAAGGTGAGCATGCCGCCCGCGAGATGGAGCGTAACGACCGCAGGCTTTAACAGCAGGGTGACCGTCCACATGCCAAAGAGCCCCTGCATGATCACCACGCCCACAAGGGCGATCGGCAGCACGGGTGACTGATCGAGTCGGCGACGCGCGCGCCAGCCCATGACAGCAATGGCGATGATGAGAAGGCCCAGACCTGAGGCCACATAGCGATGAACCATCTCGCGCCAGGCCTTGCCCATGGAGACTGGGCCGTGCTCACCGCCCTGCTCGACCACCGCGCGGGCAATGTCGGACTTGGCCTGGGTGGGCGTGAGCTTGCCGTAGCAGCCCGGCCAATCGGGGCAGCCGAGCCCGGCATCGGTGAGGCGTACCCACGCACCCAACATGATGAGCGCAAGCGTGAGCGCAGCAGTGAAACCGATCAGCCTACGATACGCCGGCGCGCGACCCGCGCCCGAAAGGGAAGCAGACGAAGCATTCATTCAGTCATCCGATGCGTGATGCGCGAAGCAGTTTGATGAGGTCCTTTTTCATCCGGCTGGGGTCAGGCTGCGCAGGAAAGCGCATCATCAGGTTGCCCATCGGGTCGATGATGAAAATATGGTCGGTGCTGCGGCCACCCGTCGCCGGTTCAAAGCGGGTCAGTGATTCCGCGTTAATCCGGCGAACGATCAGCCCTTCATGCTGGGCGAGTAAGGCCGAATCGGGCTCGCCCGGCTCCGTGAGAAGCCACAGGCGTTCCACGCGCTCGCGTTCGCGACCGGTGGTGAGTCGAACCTGCCGAATGTTGTAGAGCGCGGTGCTGCAAGCGGGCTCGCATGCGGGGGGGGCAGCGGTGACCAGCACCCACTTTCCGCGCAGGCTCGCGAGGGTGTCGGCCGTGCCGTCAATGTGCTGAACCACGGTGTCGCCGACGGGGCGTTGCGGTTCGATCAGATCCGCATAATTGACCCGGCCCTCCGGCCGGATGACGTAGTAGGTGAAGTAAGACGCAAGCACCGGCGCGGCGCACACGAGCAGCACCAGAATCAGTTTGAGTCGGCCGCGAGAAACCGCAGGCACCGGGGGCGATGAAGTCGTTGTCATGATCGGGGTCGGCGCGAGCGCCAGAAAAAGATGAACCAGAGACAGGTCACCAGCACCGCCATCGAATACCACTGAAACGCGTAGGCGCGATGTTTGTCCACGCCCGCTCCGGGGCTAGGCCAATCCCGCACCAGGGTCAGCGCCGACGGCGCAGGACTTGCGGTGGGCAGCACCTGGCCCGCCTGGGAGGATGCCGGGCTTTCTGAGGACGATACCGAACGCCCCGCCGCCACGTCGGGCGGTACCGGCGCCTCGGTGGTCTGACGGAGCACGATGGGAAGCAGCGCAAGACCCGACCATTGGCTCACGGCAGCAATATTCGCGTTCTGCCAAAGTCGATCTTCGGGTCCCGGCGGCGCAGCCTTCATGAGTTCAAGAACCTGATCGAGATCGCGCTGCGCGAGCGCTTCGATACGCACCTGTGCTCCCGGTGTCACGAACGTTGGCAGTCGGCCGCGCGCAGCCGGATCCTGTGGCACCCAGCCACGCAGCACCAGAATCGTTTGCGGCTGGCCTTCGAGCCGAAATGGCGTGAGGACATGAAACCCCGCCTGGCCGCGGTAGCTGCGGTTATCGATGAAAACCGAATACCGCTCAAGGAAGTGCCCGTCTGCGATCACACGACGCCCGAGGAGCGATTCGGGCGCAGCCAGCACGCGCTCGTCAAGCATCACCGGCGCGCGCGCAGCCGCCTGATCGCGTTCAGCCTGCAGCGCGATCTTTTCCTCTGCACGGCGCGTTTGCCAGTTGCCGAGCGAGACCGTGAGCGCCACCAGCACAAGCGCGGCAATCGAAGGTAGCAGGGCAATGCCCTTTCGTTTCAGTCGCGGCAATTCCGTGCGCCTACAATGCCGGGCTTCGATTGGCGGAGCCCTGTCTTGAAAATCATCATCGTGATCGCGTTTGTGCTGATCATTGCGAGCCTGGGGTCGGCCATGGTGTTTCTGATCCGAGACAAAGGCCGCACTCACAACACCGTTCGCGCCCTGGCGCTGCGGGTCGGTTTTTCGGTGGCGCTGTTCATCTTCATCCTGATCGCACACCAGCTTGGCTGGATTCAGAGCACCGGCGTGCCGGTCGGCCCAGCTCGATAGCGCACCGGCACCGCTTCCGGGGTGCGTGATCCAGGGCGCCTGAAGCAATCAGGGGCGCCCACGGCGCCCCTGAATCGACCACGCCCGTTATCGGGCGGTGACGAACCGATTAAAGCCAGTAGACCACGACGTAGAGCCCCAGCCACACCACGTCAACGAAGTGCCAGTACCAGGCAGCCGCCTCAAACGCGAAGTGGTTCTCGGAGGTGAAGTGGCCCTTCAGCAGTCGGAACAGCACCGCCGCCAGCATGATCGCACCCACGGTCACGTGAAATCCGTGGAAGCCGGTGAGCATGAAGAAGGTGGAGCCGAACACACCCGACGTGAGCTTGAGGTTCAGATCCTGATAGGCATGCATGTACTCATAGGCCTGACAGGCCAGGAATACTGCGCCGAGCAGGATGGTGACGAACATCCAGAACACCACCGAGCCACGCCGGCTTTCCTTGAGCGCATGATGCGCGATCGTGAGCGTGACACCCGAGGCGAGCAGGAGCGCAGTGTTGATGGTGGGGATGGGCCACGGACCGATGGTCTGGAAAGTGTCAACCACGCCAGCAGGCCCCAGATTGGGCCAAACCGCCTGGAAATCTGGCCACAGAACCGACTTGTGATCGAGGTCACCCAGCCAAGGCATGCTGATGGTTCGCGCGTAGTAAAGCGCACCGAAAAATGCCGCAAAGAACATCACCTCGGAGAAGATGAACCAGCCCATTGACCAGCGGAAGGCCGTGTCGACACGGTGGTTGTACATGCCGGACTCGGACTCGGCAGCCACCGTGCTGAACCAGCCCACCATCATGAAGACCAGAATCGCCAGAAACAGCGCGAACAGCCAGGGCCCGTAGGCCGCACCATTCACCCACCCGGACATGCCGAAACCAAAACACAACAGGGCAACAGAGCCCACCGCCGGCCAATGCGAAGGACTGGGAACAAAGTAGTAAGGCGCTTGAGAGTGGGCTCCGGCAGCCATTGTTTTCTCCCTGGAAAATTCTTAAGTCAGGACACTACGAATCGAACCAGCGTGACGAGCCCAAGCACAAAGGCCGCTGCCAGCGCGATTCCCATGAGGATCACATAAAGGGGGTTCAGGCGCACAGCGTCGCGTTCGTGCTCGCGGCGCCCCCGAACCCCGAAAAACGACCACAGCACCGCGCGTGCGGTTTCAAACAGTCCCGCCTCGCGGGTCGCAGCTGAACCCGCCTGCGGCTCAACAACCAGGGACGGCGCCGGCACACTGGACACTGGCGTGTCAGACGCGGCCGATTGACCCTGAGCGGCGCGGTTCATCGACGCTCAGCCTCCCGCCTTCGTGGCCAATCCGCCAACTTCGAAGAAGGTGTAGGACAGCGTGATGGTGTTGACGTCACGGGGAAGCTTTGGATCGATGACAAACACCACCGGGAACTTGCGGGTTTCGCTGGGGTCGAGCGCCTGCTGCTTGAAACAGAAGCACTCGAGCTTTCGAAAGTAGGGCGAGGACTGCTGCGGTGCGTAGCTTGGAATGGCCTGCCCTGCGGTCGCCACTGCGCGAGTGTTGACCAGGTCGTAGACCACGGTGACCAGTTCGCCAGGATGGACCTCAAGCGCATTGACTTCGGGCTTGAAGAGCCACGCGCCGCGACTGTTGGCGTCGAACTCAATCGTGATCTTGCGGCTACGGTCGACCTGGGTGTTGCGAGCGAATTCCTCTGCACCCTTGTCGCGCTTGGTGAGGTCATTGATGCCGGTGATTTCGCAGATGGCCTGGTAGATGGGCACCAGCGCATAACCGAACCCGAACATGAGCCCCGCCATGATCACCAGCTTGCCCAGCATCTGGACATTCATGCCACGAGCTACCCGACCGGCGGGGGCTTGCGTGGTGGCGGGATCAGGCGTTGTCATGACGGGTTAAATCAGCCGCCGAACAGCCAGTGTTTTGCAATCACGCCGGCAAAGAACACCAGCGCGATCGAGGCGAGCACCAGCGCGGTTCGCAGGTTGCTCGGGCGGTTGGCGGAAGGGTCTGCGCTCACGGGATTCGCCACGATGTCACTTCACCACAGGCGGGGTCTCGAAGGTGTGGAACGGGGCGGGCGAGGGGATGGTCCACTCGAGTCCGTCCGCCGCCCCCCAGGGGTTGTCAGCCGCCTTCTCGCCCCCACGGATGCACTTGATGACCACCCAGAGGAAGATGAGCTGCGACAGCCCGAACCAGAACGCTCCCACGGTCACGATCGCATTGAAGTCGGCGAACTGCATCGGGTAGTCGGCATAGCGACGCGGCATGCCAGCCAGCCCCAGGAAATGCATCGGGAAGAAGGTGAGATTGAAGGACAGGAGCGACATCCAGAAATGCCACTTGCCCAGCCGCTCGTCGTACATGTGGCCGGTCCACTTGGGCAGCCAGTAGTAGGTGCCTGCAAAGAGCGCGTAAAGCGAACCCGCCACCAGCACGTAGTGGAAGTGCGCCACCACGTAGTAGGTATCGTGAAGCGCGATATCAAGCGGCGCGACCGACAGGATGATGCCGGTAAGGCCTCCCATCGTGAACACGAAGATGAAGCCGATGGCAAAGAGCATCGGCGTCTCGAACGTCATGGAACCGCGCCACATGGTGGCCACCCAGTTAAAGATCTTCACGCCGGTGGGCACGGCAATCAGCATGGTGGCGTACATGAAGAAGAGCTGCCCGGTGACCGGCATGCCCGTGGTGAACATGTGGTGCGCCCAGACGATGAAGGACAGGATGGCAATCGATGCCGTGGCATACACCATGGAGCTGTAGCCAAACAGGCGCTTGCGTGCAAAGGTCGGGATGATCTCCGACACGATGCCGAAGGCCGGCAGAATCATGATGTAGACCTCGGGGTGACCGAAGAACCAGAAGATGTGCTGGAACATCACCGGATCGCCGCCGCCGGCAGCGTTAAAGAATGAAGTACCGAAGTGGCGGTCGGTGAGCAGCATGGTGATGGCACCCGCCAGCACCGGCATCACCGCGATCAGGAGGTAGGCGGTGATGAGCCAGGTCCAGACAAAGAGCGGCATCTTCATGAGCGTCATGCCGGGGGCGCGCATGTTGAGGATGGTGGTGACGATATTGATCGAGCCCATGATGGAGCTCGCGCCCATGATGTGGAGCGCGAAAATGCCCAGATCCATCCCCGGCCCCATCTGCACCGACAGCGGCGCGTAGATGGTCCAGCCTGCCGCCGTGGCACCGCCCGGGACAAAGTAGGACGCCACCAGCAGCAGCGCCGCGGGCGGCAACAGCCAGAAGCTGAAGTTGTTCATGCGCGCGAACGCCATGTCGGAGGCGCCGATCATGAGCGGCAGCTGCCAGTTCGCAAAGCCCACGAACGCCGGCATGATCGCGCCGAAAACCATGATGAGGCCATGCATGGTGGTGAGCTGGTTGAAGAACTCAGGGCTCACAATCTGCAGGCCCGGCTGGAACAATTCGGTGCGCAGCAGGAGCGCATTGAGACCGCCCACGATCAGCATCGTGAACGAGAACCACAGGTACATCGTGCCGATGTCTTTGTGGTTGGTGGCGTAAAGCCAGCGCCGCCATCCGGTGGGGTGGTCGTGGGCGTGGTCGTGGGAATGGTCATCGTGGTGACCGATCACTGCGCTCATCGTGTGACTCCTGCTTGAATCCTTGATCGTTGCCGGGAACCGATTACTGCCTGCCGGCCACTACTTTCGCGCCGCCTTGACGGCCTGCGGCTGCACCAGATTGTCTTCGGCCTTGTTGCCCCAGGCGTTGCGTGCGTACGTGATGACCGCAGCAAGCTCGGTATCAGACAGACCTTTGAAGGAGGCCATGGCGGTGCCGGCCTTGCCGTTCAGCATGATGGCAATGTGGTCATCACGCTTGCCAAGCACCAGCTTGGACCCTTCAAGTGCCGGGAACGCGCCAGCCACACCCTTACCGTTGGCCTGATGACAGGCCACGCAGTTGGCGGCATACACCTTTTCACCGCGCGCCGACAGATCGGCAACCGTCCATTCCTTGTTGGGGTCGTCAGCCCGGGCGAGCATTTCTTTCTTCTTTTCTTCGACCCACTTTTTGTAGTCGGCCTCGCTCTTGGCCTCGACCACGATCGGCATGAAGGCGTGGTCTTTGCCGCAGAGCTCGGTGCAGGCGCCGCGATAGACGCCAGGCTTGTCGGCCCTGAACCAGGTGTCGCGGATGAACCCGGGGATCGCGTCCTGCTTGATGCCCAGACGCGGGACGTAATAAGAATGGATCACGTCATTTGCTGTGATGACCAGCCGAACTTTCTTGTCGACCGGCACCACCAGAGGATTATCAACTTCCATCAGGTAGGTGGGGTTGGCCTCGCGCTTGGCCCGGGCGTCGGGGTAGTTGCGATCCTCGATCTGCTCGCGTGGCGTTGAGAGGTTGGACAGGAACGCAACGCCCTCGCCCTCGCCCTTCAGGTAGTCGTAACCCCATTTCCACTGGTAGCCCGTGACCTTGACCGTGAGGTCGGGGTTGGAGGTGTCTTTCTGTGCAATCACCTCACCCGTGGCAGCGATACCGAGACCCACCACAATCAGGAACGGCACCACCGTCCAGACGATTTCAACCGTGGTGCTTTCATGGAAGTCGGCCGATTTGGCACCGCGCGACTTCCGGTGTGCCCAGATCGAATAGAACATGACCGCGAACACACCGATGAAGATCAGCACGCAGACCCACATCAGCATTTCGTGAAGCCAGATCTGGCCGCGCGCGATCGCGTTGGCCGGTTCGGGCAGATTCCATTGATTGACCATCGGCCCGCCGGGCATGTCCTTGACCGCCCAGGCTGCAGAGGTTGTCATGCACGCAAGCGCGGCAACCGCCGTGCTGAGCGCACCTTTCTTGAGTATGTCAGCCATTGCTCTCTTCCAAGCTCGAGATACGGAAACCCGTCACCCGCCTACCCCCGCGACAGCGCACCACGCAGTTCTTCAACCAGCGCAGGCTTGCGATGGTCGGGAACGAAACGTCCCACCGCAATTTTCTGTCGCCCTGCTACGAGCACGATCGGATCCCTTGATCGCCCTCGGTAATCGACGCGCACCCAGGGTGGACTCGCTTCTTCGACGCGAAGATTCGCGCCGTGGCTTGCCTCAACCCGCAGCCGGCCCGGTCCGACCTCGATCCGCTCGTAGTCGCCTGCATGGCGCGCGTAGCAGAAGAAGGCCAGGCCCAGAACCGATACCTCGATCAGCGCGAACGGCACCACCATCCAGGCGCCGACGACTGCAAAGGCGGCTGCAATCCCCAGGGACACCGCTGAGAGGGAGCCGAACCAGATTGCGAGTTGAGAAGGCGACAGCACGCAGTTGCGGCGCAGCGTCCAGAAATGCTGCTGGCTCCGGACGTGATACTGCCATTCGTACTGCATGAAACTCGAATCTTTTTTCGAATCAGACCACCGGTGTCAGAGGAGATTATAGGCGCTCGTCCAGAGAGGCGGCAAATTGCGCTCAACGACCGCCACGGGGAATCACCCGGATCGGCGCAAGTCCGTCGGGCAAGCGCCGATCCGGCGGACACCAGGCGTGACCGTAAATCAATTCGACGCTGACCCGGATCAAACCATCACGATCCCGAAGATCCTCCAGCGCCCGCGACCATTCCTGCCGGTGCCGGGGCGTGAGCAGCCCCCTGAAGCGGTCAGCGAGGGCATTGCCCCCCCACTGCCTCACTTCGGCAAGGAGCGTCGCGCCGTCGCGCCAGGTGATCGTCAGACGTTCTGTGTCAACCACCGGTTCGGCAAACCCCTGTCGCACCAGGGCATCGCCCAGGTCATGCATATCCGGGAAACGCTGAATTCGGGCGCCAAGCGTCCGCAGTTCGGCAAGCGTGTCGACGCCCAGGCAGGCAAAAGCGGCCAGCCCGCCAGGCGCAAGAACGCGCCGCCATTCTGCAATCTGCGGATCAGGTTCGGCCGTGGCGTGAAGGTTGAGGACCGACCACACCAGATCGACCGACCCCGAGGCCAACGGCAACCGCGCAGGCTCTGCGACCAGGAAATTCGCAAGCGGGCGGGCACGAACGATCCCCAGTCGTGCGAGAAGCCCGCTACGGGCGGGCGCCACGCGGGCAGCCAGTGCGGCGAGGGCGGCAGGATCGTCATCGGTCGCGAACAGCTCCGCCCCGGCAAAGCGCTGGGCAAGCGCAAGCAGCGCTCCGGAGCGCGCCGCCTCGGCGAGCAGCACGCGGCGCGGCGCAAGACGCACCGGCTCGAGTCGCTCAAGGAGGCCCCGCTCGACCGCCTGCTGCAAAAAATGGGGCGCATACGCCCGGGCGCGTCGGCGCGCCTGAAGGCGCGCTGCCGCCGGGTCTAGGCCTGCCGTCGCATTCATTGCGGCCGAAGTATAGGCGGACGTGCGCCAATTGCGGGATGCCACATGACCTTGCAGCGCTGTCGCGGGTCTTCACAACGCTCGCCTCACATGCCGCCGATGCGCTCCTTCCGCGCGCCTGCGCGGGTTGCGCGCAGCCGCTTGCCCGGGGCGCGTGTCGGGCGGGCTGGTGCGCGCCGTGTGCGGCCGCCCTCGATCGCCCGGCCAGTCGTTGCGGTCAATGCGCCATCGAATCCCCGGCTCCGCTCTGCGAAAGCTGCCAGACCACACCCCCGCCCTTCACACGCACTGTGGTGCTCGGTGCCTACGCCCCACCGCTTGACCGGATCGTTCGCGCGCTTAAATTCAACCGGCAACCCGCACTCGGCGCGGCACTGGCCGCAGCGCTCGCCCCAATCGTCCAGCGCGAGCTCGCACACCTGCCCGCGGGGCACCCGCGGCACCGGGTGGTCGCGGTACCGCTCTCCGATGAACGGCTCGCCGAGCGTGGCTATAACCAGTCGCTTCTCATCGCCCGGCCGCTTGCACGGGCGCTCGGGCTGCCCCTCGATCGCAGGGCGCTACGCCGGGAACGAGCCGGCCCTCCCCAATCCCGGCTGTCGCCAGGGGCCAGAGCCAGCAATGTTGCCCAGGCCTTTATCGCCACGCGGCCCCACCACGAACCAGTGCTCCTGGTCGACGATGTCATGACCACCGGTGCTACCCTTGCCGCCGCGTCGCTCGCGCTGATTCGCGCAGGCGCCCCCTCTGTCACCTGCGTCATCGTCGCTCGAACCGCCCCGCCCGATGTTTCACGTTGTCCTGGTCCACCCTGAAATTCCGCCCAACACCGGCAACGTGATCCGGCTGTGCGCCAACACGGGTGCCACGCTCCATCTGGTCAAGCCGCTGGGCTTTCCGCTTGATTCAGCGCGCATGCGCCGGGCAGGCCTTGATTACCACGAGTTCGCCACGCTGCGTGTGCACGCAAGCTGGGAGGCCTTCCTCGAGCGCGAAGCGCCGCGCCGCGCCTGGGCGCTCACCACGCGGGGCACGCACGCACCCCACGATGTCGCGTTTCAGCCCGACGACTATCTGGTGTTTGGCTCGGAAACCGCCGGCCTGCCACCCGCCATACTCGACACTTTCTCGGCGGATCGCAGGCTACGCCTGCCCATGCGGCCTGATAACCGCAGCCTCAATCTGTCCAATGCGGTGGCGGTCACGGTCTATGAGGCATGGCGCCAGCACGGATTTGCGGGCGCGCGCTAGGCGCGCTAGGCGCGCAAGGCGCCCAGCCGGTTCAGCAGAAGATCGAGGTCACCCTCGTGCATCAGGGCATCGAGGTCGTTGGGTCCCACGAACCCAGCATCGACAAACCCCTGGCACATGGCGAGCAGACGATCGAAATAGCCCCTGTGGTTCAGAAGCGCGATCGGCTTATTGATGAACCGCACCTGGCGAAGCGTCAGCACCTCGAACAGTTCATCGAGCGTGCCCAGTCCACCCGGTAGCGTGAGAAAGGCATCGGACAGCGCAATCATCCGGGTTTTGCGGATCGCCATGTCGGCCACCACCTCCAGGCGCGTGAGCGAGCGATGCCCCTGCTCGCGGACCAGCATGCCATCGGGAATCACGCCGATCACTTCACCGCCTGCGGCAAGCGCGGCGTCTGCCGCAACGCCCATCAGTCCGACGCGGCCGCCGCCATAGACCATGCGCCAGCCGCGCTCGGCAATGCCGCGGCCCGCGGCGCGCGCAATCTGCGCGTATTCGGGATCGAGACCAGGCTTGGCGCCACAGAACACGCACACTGAAAACGGTGAATCGCTCTCACTCATTGTTTCTCCTGCGCCCAGACGGGGCACGCACCTCCTGCGGCGAACGGCGCTCCTCTGCGCGCCCGCCCTCCACGATCAGTTTGCCTCCCTGCGGGGCTCGCGCGACAGGAGCGCGAGCACCGCCTCGGGCGCCCGCGTACGTCCGTCAAGCACCGAGCAGACCGCTTGCAGAATTGGCATGTCGACGCGGTGGCGCTCGGCCAGTTCGCGCGCGGCCGGAGCCGTGCTCACGCCTTCGGCTACGTGACCCAGTCCCGCAATGATCGACGCAAGCGGCTCGCCGCGGGCGAGCGCGAGACCCACGCTGCGATTGCGAGAGAGCGGGCCGGTGCAGGTGAGCACCAGGTCGCCCAGCCCGGTGAGCCCGGAAAACGTTTCTGCGCGGCCACCCAGCGCCACCCCCAGCCGGGTCATTTCCGCCAGGCCGCGAGTAATGAGTGCTGCGCGCGCGTTCATGCCCAGTTCAAGGCCATCAGCAATCCCAGCAGCGATCGCCATCACGTTTTTGAGCGCGCCCCCCAGTTCGACGCCCACCGGGTCGTCGGCCACGTAAATGCGCGCTGCACCGTGGTGAAACGCGGCCACCGCCTGCTCAGCAAGCCGCGCACCGCCGCCGGCGACCGTGAGCGCAACCGGTAACCCCGCCGCCACTTCCTGGGCAAAGCTGGGCCCCGCCAGCACACCGCCAGCAAACAACCCCAGGCGCTCCGCGGCCATCTGGTGAGGCAGACGAAGCGTGCCTGCCTCCAGCCCCTTGCAGAGCCAGACAACGCCCGCGCAGGCGCCGGGCAGTCGCGTGGCGAGTCGATCGAGGAGTGCTGCCAGACCGGCGACCGGCGTGGCCACCACAGCAAGCGATGGCTCAACGGCGAGCCAACGGCAGGCGGCGTCAATATCGGACGTGGTCTCGAGCGCGGGTTCAAACCCCACGCCGGGCAGATAGCGGCGGTTACAGCGCTCGCGGGCCAGCGCATCAGCCTGTGCGGCGTCCCGCGCCCAAAGGAGCACCGGATGCCGGCGCGCTGCATGCTGCGCGAGTGCCGTCCCCCAAGCGCCGGCACCGAAGACTGCGATTCTCACGGCAGCATGCGCTCGGCCCGCGCGCCGGGGCCGGCGCTTACGCGCGCCCGGGAACGATCAGACCCGACGGGGCCGCCGCAGCCTGCTGCTCGAGGCGCTGCTGATGGATGGCGCCAAAGTCGAGGTCGGCAAGGTGGATCGGCGGAAAGCCGGTACGCTGAATGGCGTCGGCCAGGTTGGCGCGCAGATACGGAAATACGATATTGGCGCACACCACGTTCACGAGCACATCCATCTGGTCAGCCGGCACATTGCGGATTTCAAAAATACCCGCCTGCGTGGTCTCGATCAGGAACGCGACTTTGTCGCCGACCCGGGTGGTGAGGGTTACCGTGACCGCCGTTTCGTGAATGCCTTCGACGATGGTGAGCGAACTCACATCGACCGCCACCTCGACCGAGGGCTGCTGGGACTCGAGAAAAATGGCCGGCGCATTGGGCATTTCGAGTGACATGCCTTTCAGGTAGACGCGCTGGATGGAAAACGCCGGGGCCTGCTCCTGTCCGCTCATTGAAGAATCCTGATGATTGACGGATTGATTCCGTCGGGGTTGGTGAGACCGGCTGCGCTCGGCAGGCGCCGAAGCAGAAACGCTGTCGCGGGGTCAGCCCGCCGCGAGCAGCGGCGTGAGCTCACCCGCGCGGTCAACGGCATACAGATCGTCACAGCCACCCACGTGCCGGTCGCCGATGAAGATCTGCGGAACGGTGCGCCGGCCGGTGCGCGCGATCATTTCGTCCTTGCGTGCCGGGTCGAGGTCGATGCGGATTTTTTCAATGTCCGTGACCCCGCGCTGGCGCAACAGCTGCTCAGCACGCACGCAATAGGGGCAGACCGCCGTGGTGTACATCTGGATTCGAGCCGCCATGGGTCGTATTCCCCTATGTTCAGTTTTTGACGACCGGCAGCCCAGCCTGCCGCCAGGCATTGAGCCCGCCGTCGAGGTTGAAGACCTCCTCCCGACCGGCCTTGCGAAGCGCGGCGGCCCCCTTGGCCGAGGTCATGCCCGTGTTGCAGCACACGATCACCGGGCGCCCGGCGGGAAGTTCCCCGGTTCGCTGGTCGAGTTCCGCAAGCGGGATGTTGCGAGCATTGGGCAGGTGCCCGGCATCGAACTCGCCGGTGGCCCGCACGTCAAGCACGATGGCTTGCGTGTCGTTGATCATCCGGGTGGCGCCAAGCGTGTTGAGCGACGCGCCGGCCGTGCGTTTCATGATCATCGGCCAGAGCAGCATGGCACCCGAGGCAAACGCAATCGCAATCAGGATGATGTTTTCGGTGACGAAGGCCAAGTTGAATTCCAGCGTTAAAGCCAAACCCAAAATTATAAGATATTGCCTGTCCGATTCACCATGCATCCCCACACCGAGCTGCCATGAACTTCCAGATCGTCATGTTTCGCCACGGCGAGAGCCAGTGGAACCTCGAAAATCGATTCACCGGCTGGACCGACGTCGACCTGACGCCGCATGGGCTTGACGAGGCCAGGCGCGCCGGTGCGCTCTTGAAAGCCGAGGGGTATGAATTCGATATCGCCTACACCTCGGTGCTCACGCGCGCCATCCGCACGCTGCACACCGTCCTCGATGAAATGGATCGCCTGTGGCTGCCGGTGGTGAAGTCGTGGCGGCTCAATGAGCGGCACTATGGCGCGCTGCAGGGCCTGAACAAGGCTGAAACCGCCGCCCGCTTTGGCGACGCTCAGGTTCTGATCTGGCGACGCGCTTACGCGATTGCGCCTGATCCGCTACCTGAGGGCGACCCCCGGGGCGCCGAGCTCGATCCGCGTTACCGAGATCTGGCGGCCACCGACATTCCCCGCACCGAATGCCTGAAGGACACGGTCGCCCGCGTGGCACCCTTCTGGGAGAGCACCATCGCCCCGGCGCTCCGGGCAGGACACCGGCCGGTAATCGCCGCGCACGGCAATTCGCTCCGGGCGCTCATCAAATACCTGGAAAACGTGCCCGACGACGAGATCGTGAACCTGAACATTCCGACCGCCCGTCCGATGGTCTATGAATTCGACAGCGCCCTCAAACCCCTTGGCCGCCGCTATCTTGGCGATGCTGCGGAGATCGAGGCCGCCATGGCGGCGGTGGCCGCTCAGGGGCGTGCCAAGCCCGGCTGAGCCCGGGTATCGAGGGTGGGCCCGGGCGCGCCAAACCGCGCCCCAGGCCGCGCACCCCGGCGCGCGCGCAACATTCGTGCAGCGCCGATAAGCCTCAAGCTGGGCGAGGCCCGGTATGGAGGTTTATACTCACCAGAGCTTTTTCCAGAGCGCCCGCTCGCCTATTCAGATTGCGGTTCAGCACCGCGCGCCCCATGAAGTTCAAACTCAAGTCTCTCGGTCTCGTGCTCGCTGGTGCTTTCGCAGGCATCCTGGTGAGCGTCGGCTTGTCGGCGGTGGCGCAACGCAGCCAGCGCGCCGTCCTGCCGCTCGAAGAATTACGCCAATTCTCCGACGTGTTTGGCGCCATCAAGGCCAACTACGTTGAACAGGTCGAGGACAAAAAGCTGATCACCGAGGCGATCAGCGGCATGATCTCCGGGCTCGACCCGCACTCAGCCTATCTCGATGCGGATGCCTTTCGCGAGCTGCAGGTGGGCACGCAGGGCGAATTCGGCGGGCTGGGCATCGAGGTTGGTACCGAGGATGGCTTCATCAAGGTGATCTCACCCATTGAGGACACGCCAGCTGCACGGGCCGGGGTGAGGGCGGGTGACCTCATCGTTCGTATCGATGAAAAGTCCACCAAGGGGCTGGCGCTCAACGATGCGGTCAAGCTCATGCGGGGCAAGCCCAAAACCCCCATCACGCTCACGCTGTCAAGAAAGGGCGAGGCCCGGCCAATCGTCGTCACCATCGTGCGCGATGTGATCCGGGTGCAATCCGTACGTTCAAAAGTGATTGAGCCTGGCATCGGCTACGTCCGCATCACTCAGTTCCAGGAGCACACGGTCGAGGCGCTGGTGCGCCATCTGGAAAATCTCGATCGCCAGGGCGCAATTGGCAAGGGCCTGGTGCTCGATCTTCGCAATGACCCAGGCGGCCTGCTTCATGGCGCGGTGGGCGTGTCGGCCGCATTCCTGCCCGCCAAGGTCACGGTGGTGACCACCGAGGGTCGCAACGAAGATGCCCGGCGCAAATACAGCGCAATCCCGGAAGACTACCTGCGCGGCAGCCGGGAAGATTTCATCGCCCGCGTGCCATCGGCCGCGAAAAACGTTCCCATGGTCGTACTGGTCAATGGCGGATCGGCTTCCGCCTCGGAAATCGTGGCAGGCGCCCTTCAGGACTACAAGCGCGCGGCCGTACTCGGCACGCAAACTTTCGGCAAGGGTTCGGTGCAGTCCATTCTTCCGCTGTCCAACTCCACCGCCATCAAGCTCACCACCGCGCGCTACTTCACGCCCAATGGCCGCTCTATCCAGGCGCGCGGCATCGAGCCCGATTTCCTGGTGGAAGAAACCGCCGACGGTGACACCACCAACTTCCGTGTCCGCGAGGCCGACCTGAACCGGCATCTGTCAAATTCTCGCGAGCAGGAGCGTCCCTCGGGAACACCACGTCCCACCACCGAGGCCGACCGGGCGCGGGAGCGTAAGCCCGTCGAGTTCGGCGCGGCCGATGACTACCAGCTGCAGCAGGCGCTCAACCATCTCAAGGGCCAGCCAGTTGCGGTGGCGCGGCCGCGTTCGGCCGATGCGGCTGCTGCGCCTGCGGGAGGCAACGCAGCCGGCGCCGCACGCTAAACGACTGTCGCACCATGGATGACCGGCGGCTGCTGCGCTATGGCCGGCACATCCTGTTGGAAGACATCGGCGTTGAAGGTCAGGAGCGGCTGCAAGCCGCCACCGCGCTGATCGTGGGGGCCGGCGGGCTCGGGTCGCCGGCCGCCATGTACCTAGTCGCGGCTGGCGTGGGCACCCTACTCATCGCCGATGGCGATACCGTCGACCTCAGCAACCTGCAGCGCCAGATCCTCCATCGCGACGATGCGGTGGGGCAGCCCAAGGTCGAGTCCGGGGCTCGCACGCTCTTCGCGCTCAATCCCGATGTGCGGGTCGAACCGATTCACGAACGGCTCGCGGGCGCCGCGCTCGCTGCTGCGGTTGCGCGCAGTCAGGTGGTGCTCGACTGCAGCGATAACTTCGCCACCCGGCATGCCATCAACCGTGCCTGCGTGCACGCGGGCGTGCCACTTGTGTCAGGGGCTGCCATTCGATTTGACGGGCAGTTGTCGGTGTTCGATACGCGGCGCGCCGACTCGCCGTGTTATCACTGCGTCTTTCCGCAGACCGACAGTCTGGAAGAGGTGCGCTGCGCGGTCATGGGCGTGTTCGCGCCGCTCACTGGCATGGTGGGCACCATGCAAGCCGCCGAAGCCCTCAAGATTCTGGGCGGCTTTGGCAACACCGCAGTGGGTCGCCTGCTTCTGATCGACTCACGATCTATGCAGATCGACAGCGTGAGCCTCGCCCGCGACCCCGATTGCGAGGTCTGCGGCGCGCATCAGCTCGGTCGCCCGAGCGCTTGAACCCGGCGCATCAGCCCGCTCCCTGATCGGAACGGGGCTGCGGCGGCCATCAAGGCGCAACCGGAGGCGAGCGCCACCGGCCAGTAGGCCCCGGTCAGGTCATGCAGCAGCCCGCCGGCCCAGGCCCCCAGCGCAGCGCCCAGCGCCATCATCCCGAAGATCGTGCCGTAGATCGTGGCAACACCGGGCCCGGCAAAGATCCGGTTTGAGAGCGCCGACACGATCGGGCCGCGCGCGCCCTGCGCCACGCCAAAACACATGACATAGACCGCGAGCCCTGCGAGTGACCCGGTGGTGGCCACCGCAAGCAGACCGCCCAGGCCCAGCGCAGTCGACGAAAACGACAGAAGCGCCGTACGCTGGTGCCCGATACGGTCGCAGAACCAGCCCGAGCCAATGATCCCAAAGGTGGAGAGCAGCCCCGCGAGCCCATAGGCCGAGGCCGCCATCAGCGGGGCGAATCCCCCCTCGATCAGGAGCGCGACCACCTGCGGGGTCACCAGATAGGAGGCGAGCGCGGTAAAGAAAAAAGCTTGGGCCAGATGCCAGTACGAGGGCTCGGACAAGGCCGCGCGCAGCGCCGCCCGAGCCTCACCCGGCTGCGCGGACCCAGCCAGCGGGCGGCCCGGCCCCGCATCAACAGGCGGCCGCGACAGGCGCGCCCAGGGAAGGAGTGCACAAACGGGCGCCATCGCAAACGCGCCCGCGCCCAGTATGAGCCATGCCCCCCGCCAACCGAGCGCGTCGATCAGGGCCTGGGAGAGCGGCACCATCACCAGTACGCCGAATCCAGAGCCTGCGTAAGCCACGGCAATCGCGGTGGATAACCGGGCCCGATACCAGCGGGCGACGAGCGTCGCCGCGCAGACCATTCCGGTCGCGGCCGCGCCGGCGCCCACCAGCACGCCGGCCCCCGCATAGATCACCGCAAGCGACTCGGCCTGGCTCGACAGGAGTACGCCCACCCCCAGAAGGGCAAGCCCGCTGCAGTAGACCACCCGAGGCCCATACCGGTCGAAGAGCCAGCCCGCAATCGGTGCGGCGAGCCCGCTCACCAGCATCTGCGTGGCAACCACACCGGTGAGGGCGCTGCGCGGCCAGCCATAGGCTTCCTCAAGGGGCAGCACAAACGCCGAAAACGCTTCGACCAGGCCGCGTCCGGCGAAATTGAGCGAAAACGCGACCCCCAGCACGGCGATGGCCAGACGGCTCGCCCTGTCTGACGCGCGGGCTTCAGGACGGCGCACGGGATCGGTCATGACAGGCACGGTACCCGCGGTACGCCTATCCAGCAAGTTGGCGAAATCGGCCGCCTGCCTGGCAGGGATCCGCAGCACGCAAACGACAGGGAGGCGAGGCGGTTTGACGCCTCCGCTACGAACATGACAGGATCGACGGCCCGTTTTGTGTCACCCACCCCTCTGTCCCGAGCGATCTTTCATGCCCGCTGCGCCCATTCTCGATTCCCTGCCCCCGCTTGCCTCGCTCATTCGCGCGGGCGACGCCATCATCATCGGCCAGGCCGGTGCCGAGCCGCTGACCCTTACGCGAGCGCTGGTTGAGGAGGCCGACTCCCTCGCCGGTCCGGTGGATGTGTTCCTGGGCGCGGTGCTCTCCGATACCTTCGCTCGCCCGCTGTCACCAAAACTTCGGCCCGGCGGCTACGGCATCATGGGCGGCGCGGCCAAGGGCTTCGCCTCGCAGCCCGGCTCCATTGCCAACGTCACACCCACACCCTATCGCGAGCTCGAACGTTCCTTCAGCACCGGACGTTTGCGCGCCGATGTCGTGATGCTGCAGCTCGCGCCGTCGGCCGATGGCAGCCGGCTGAGTCTCGGCATGGCCAACGATTACGTGATCGCCGCGGCGCGACGTGCGCGCTGCGTGATCGCCGAGATCAACCCGCAGGCACCGTTTACGCCCAGCACCGAAGCCGACGCAGCCTCCCTGCGGATCGATTTCGCCGTGCGCGCAGCCACATCAACCGTCCAGTCGCCCACGATGACGGCGGAAGAAGCCGAGCGCCGCATCGCCGGCCATGTTGCGTCGGTTGTACCCGACCGCGCCACGATCCAGATCGGTCTCGGCGCGCTCCCGGATGCGGTCCTGAGGCTGCTCGCGAGCCATCGGGACCTGGGCCTGCACAGCGGCCTGATTGGCGACAGCGCCGTGGCACTGATTGAGTCCGGTGCGGTCACGAATGCTTACAAGGGGCTTGATAACGGCTTTACCGTCACCAACACGCTGGGCGGCACAACGCGCGCCCATCGTCACGTCAACGACAATCGCCAGTTCCTCATCCGCCCGGCCACCTACACCCACCATCCGGCCACGCTCGCTGCGCTCCATCGCTTCCATGCGATCAATTCGGCCCTCGAAGTTGATGTCACCGGTCAGGCTAACGCCGAACACGATGGCCGCGCCTGGCGGGGCGGCCTGGGTGGCCTGGGCGATTTTGTTCGCACCGCCCGGCTCTCCGAAGGCGGTCGTGGCATTGTGGCGCTCGCCTCCACTTCGCGGGACGGCAAGCGCAGCCGCATCGTCGCGGGCACCTCGCGCGGCCAGGTCACCCTCGGGCGGGGCGATGCCGACCTCGTCATCACCGAGTGGGGGGTGGCCGATCTGCGCGACGCTTCGTTTGGCGAACGCGCAAGCCGCATGATTGCGATTGCCGATCCGCGTTTTCGCGAGCAGCTGGAGCGCGACTGGCACGCGCTGTCCGGCGCATGAACCGGGTCTGAGGCGCGGCCACACAGCGAGCGGGCGAACCCTAAACGACGCATCTAGCCGCAGTGGTTGAAGCCTCAGGGTGCCGCTACCTGGCCCGGTCTGGCACACGACTCAGCCGCGGCCACCACCGCCCGCGCTACTGCCTCGGTCTCGCTCCTTGCCCTCGGCATCGCCCGGACCGATTTTGTCTCGCGGCCGCCCGGTGCCGCTTGCAAGCGCTGCGGCAATCGCCGGTTGCCGCCGCCACAGCATGAGCGCACTGGCGATGCTCACCAGCCCATACGCAGCGAGCGAGGGCTGCGGCCCGAACTGCTCGGTGAGCCAGCCCACCACAAAGCCCCCGACCGGCATGGTGCCCAGAAACGCCATCATGTAGAGGGAGATCACCCGACCACGGAGCCGCTCCTCGACGAGGCTCTGGAGCAACGTGTTGGTGCCGGCGCCGGTGACGATCACGCCGAACCCGACCGCGGTGAGCGCGATGGCCGCAAGCGCAAGCGACGGGCTGAGTGAAAACACGGTGAGTCCGATCCCGGCGGCAAGCGATCCGACATTGATCACGCGGGCGATCCCGGCAGTGGAACTGCGCGCTGCGAGCATCATCGTGCCTGCGAGTGCGCCCGCCCCGGCACAGCTCACCAGGAGCCCCTGCAGCCGCGCATCGCCCGCAAACACCTCGCGCGCGAACACCGGCATCATCGTCTGATAGTTGGGCGCACAGAATGACACCAGCACCAGGTTGATCATGACCAGCCGCGCGGGCAGGTTCGTCCAGACCCAGACAAAGCCTTCGGAAAATTCCCGGACGAGTGACTGGGTGGGGCGCTCCGCCCGATTTGACGGCAGCCGGGTGAGCGAGGCGATCACTGCGAGATAGCTCACGCCGTTCAGCACAAAGCACCAACCCTCGCCAATCCACACCAGCAGCACGCCCGCGATGGCGGGCCCGGCAAACCGGCCCAGATTCATCACCAGTGAGTTGAGCGCGATTGCGTTGTGCAGATCGCGCGTGCCGCCCACCATCACCGGCAGGAGCGAATGCCGCGCCGGGCCGTCGAAGGTGTTGGCAATGCCCTGGACCAGGGCGAGCCACACCACATGATGCGGCTCAACCCAGCCGCCCAGCGTGAGCGCGGCAAGCGCAAACGCCTGCAGCATCTGCGCCACCTGCGTGACCAGCACCATGGTGCGGCGATCGACCCGGTCGGTCACGACGCCTGCAAAGGGCGCTGCAATCAGCATGGGGATGAAAGACGCGAAGGTGACCAGACCCAGCATCACGGCCGAGTCAGTCAGCCGATAGACCAGCCAGGCCTGCGCAATCGACTGCAGCCAGAAGCCAATGACCGAAATCGTCTGGCCGAAAAAATAGTGCCGGAACCGGGGGTGCTCGAGGGATCGGAAGATTTTCACGGTCGAGGCTCGACCGCCGGCAAGGTCTCAGGCGACCAGCGTGGCGATCTGATCCCCGAGGCCCTCGGCCGGCAGGCGCCTGAAGCCGCTTTTGGCAAAGCGCAGCCATCTGCCCTGCACGAACGCAATGACCACTGCCGCGCGCGCGCTTGCGTCGGTTTCGGCGGCAAGCGTGTTTTGAGCCACGGCCAACCGGAACGACTGGCGCAGCGACGTCTCGATGCGGTCGACCAGCTGATTGATGCGCAGCTGCAGCCGGTCGTCTTCGGTGACCAGCGCATCACCGATCAGCACGCGCGTCATACCGGGATTGCGCTCGGAAAAATTGAGCAGCATGGCGATGATGTCGCGCAGCTGCCGCTGGCCATCTTCCTGCGCGGTGGTGATCTGGTTGATGAGCCCGAAAACGGTGGCTTCGATGAACTCGATCAGGCCCTCGAACATCTGGGCCTTGCTTGCAAAGTGCCGATAGAGCGCCGCTTCCGAGACCTTGAGCCGTGCGGCAAGCGCAGCGGTGGTGACGCGATCGCCACCCGGCTCCTGCAGCATGCTGGCAAGCGCCTGCAGAATCTGCAGCCGCCGCTCGCCCGGTTTGGGGCGGGATCGGCGGGGTGCTTCTGGGGTATCGGAGTCGGTGGCGGGATCCATATCAGAAGGTGGAGCGCGACGGCACGCGACGCGAAAGCTGTGAAATCGATTGTACTTGAAGCTCCACGCGCCGTGAGGAACCTGCGCGCGCGCGCGCCGGAGCGGGTTTGCGCGCCTCCTTGAGCGCCGTAGCAAGGACGGTCCGAAGCCCTGCTGCGCGGGCGCCTGCGAGGTTACCCACCGCATCATCCACCAGCACGCAGCTTGACGGCCGGGTGCGCAGTCGGGCGGCGAGCCTCCTCATCATCGGTCGCGAGGGCTTGGGCTGAAAGCGCCCGGCAAAGCGCATGGCCTCGATCGGCACAATGCCTTCAATGCTGCCTGCGATGCCCAGCGCGCGCACCACCGCGCGCGCATAGTGCCAGGGGCCATTGGTGACGATGATGCGTCGGCCCGGCAGCTGGCGAAGCGCCCGCGCAAGCGCCGGGCGCCGGCGCACCAGGCGGTGCATATCCGGAAAGCGATGTGTCTCGCGCAGGTAATGATGGGGATCGATCGGATGATGGGTCACCAGGCCCAGGAGCGTTGCGCCATAGCGCTTCCAGTAGCCCAGCCTCAGCGCACTCGCCTCTTCGCGGGCGAGCCCCAGGTGCTGCGCCACATAATCCGTCATCGCCGCATCAATTCTCGGCATGATGGTGGGCTGCGCGTCGTGCAGCGTGTCGTCCAGATCGAGGAACCACACCCGCCCCGCACGGCGCGGCACGGTGGGCCCGGTCAGCGGCCGGCGAAGCGCCCGCATGGGGTCAGTGGCTGCGGATCATGGTGCCCACCCCGTGATCGGTCATGATCTCGAGCAGCAGGCAGTGGTCGACCCGACCGTCAATGATGTGCACCGAGTTGACGCCGGCCCGTGCCGCATCGAGCGCCGACGCAATCTTGGGCAGCATGCCGCCCGAGATCGTGCCATCGGCGAAGAGTTCATCGATGCGCCGCGCGGTGAGCCCGGTAAGGAGCTTGCCCGATTTGTCGAGCACCCCGGCGGTGTTGGTGAGCAGCACCAGCTTTTCGGCCTTCAGTACCTCGGCCACCTTGCCCGCCACCACGTCGGCGTTGATGTTGTAGGTTTCGCCGTCAGCGCCCGAGCCGATCGGCGCAATGACCGGAATGAACCCGTTGGTGGTCAAGGTGTGCACGATCGCAGGATCAATTGTCTCAATCTCGCCCACCTGCCCGATATCGACCTCTTCGCCCGGCTGCTCGGGAAGCGTCATGCGCAGTTTGCGCGCCCGAATGAGGCCACCATCCTGGCCGGTCAGCCCCACCGCGCGGCCGCCAGCGGTATTGATGAGCTCAACGATCTCCTTGTTCACCTGCCCGGCCAGCACCATTTCAACAATGTCCATGGTCTCGGCATCGGTTACACGCATGCCCTGAACGAATTCGCCTTTCTTGCCCACCCGGGCAAGGAGCTGCTCGATCTGCGGGCCGCCCCCATGCACGACCACGGGATTCATGCCCACCAGTTTGAGCAGCACCACATCGCGCGCAAAGCTTTGCTTGAGGAGCGGATCGGTCATGGCGTTACCGCCGTACTTGATCACCAGAATACGGCCGTGAAACCGCCGGATGTAGGGCATGGCCTCGGCGAGAATCTCAGCCTGAAGCGCGGGGGCGATCGAGGTCTTGTCGGTCATGGTCAGAGCTCCGAGGAGCAGGTCGGGAACATCGGGTCGGACAGGGCGAGGCTAGAGGATGTAGCGGGCAAGATCGTCGCGGCGCGCGACATCTGAAAGCCTTGCGTCAACCAGTGCGGCGTCGATCAGCACTGTCTGGCCTGCTTTGCTGTCGGCATCAAACGATATCTCTTCGAGGAGCCGCTCCATCACGGTATGGAGCCTGCGTGCGCCGATATTCTCGGTGCGCTCGTTCACCTCGAAGGCGATATCAGCGAGACGCCGGATGCCATCGGCTGCGAATTCGAGCGTCACGCCCTCGGTGGCAAGCAGCGCCTGATACTGACGCACCAGACTCGCATCGGTATCGCCCAGGATGTGGACGAAATCCTGTGCGGTGAGCGCCTGCATCTCGACCCGGATCGGCAGTCGCCCCTGAAGCTCGGGAATCAGATCGGAGGGCTGCGACAAATGAAACGCGCCCGATGCGATGAACAGGATGTGATCAGTGCGCACCACACCATAGCGGGTGGTGACGGCGGTGCCCTCGATCAGGGGCAGGAGGTCGCGCTGCACGCCCTGGCGTGACACATCGGCGCCCTGATGCTCGGCGCGGCTCGCCACTTTGTCGATTTCATCGATGAAGACAATGCCGCTCTGTTCCGCAAGCTCCACCGCGCGGCTCCGAATCTCTTCTTCGTTCACCAGCCGCGCCGCCTCTTCCTGCGCGAGGGTTCGCATGGCCTCGGCCACGGTCATCCTGCGCGTGGCGCGGCGACCTGGCATCTGGGAAAAGAGCGACTGCAGCTGCTGGCTGAGATCGTCGAGTCCGGGCTGGTTGCCGGCGCCTGCGCCAAGCGGCAGCACCGATGGGGTAGCCATCGCCACCTCGATATCGATCTCACGCGAATCGAGCTCGCCTTCGCGCAGACGCTTCCGAAATTTCTGGCGGGCCGCAGACTCCGGTGCTGGAGGCTGCGCAGGCGCCGGTGTTTCGGTGGCGCCGCCAAAAAACGGGAAGGCTGCAGGCTGGCCCGCCGGGCGCGCGGGCGGAATCAGCACATCGAGCACTCGCTCCTCGGCCGCATCGAGCGCACGCGCCTGCACGTCGGCAAGCGCGCGCTCGCGGACCTGCTTGATCGCGGTCTCGATCAGATCACGAATGATGGTGTCGACGTCGCGGCCGACATAGCCCACCTCGGTAAATTTGGTGGCCTCGACCTTGATGAACGGCGCCTGCGCCAGGCGCGCAAGGCGACGCGCGATTTCGGTCTTCCCCACGCCCGTGGGGCCGATCATGAGAATGTTCTTGGGCGTGATTTCCGCGCGCATCACGCCTTCGACCTGCTGACGCCGCCAGCGGTTACGAAGCGCAATGGCCACCGCACGCTTAGCCTGAGCCTGCCCGACGATGTGCTTGTCGAGCTCGGCCACGATGTTTGCAGGCGTGAGCGGCAACGGCTCAGTCACGAGGGGCTGCTCCCAGCGTCTCCACCGTGTGGCGCTGATTCGTGTAGATGCAGAGCTCACCCGCAATGGCAAGCGAGCGCCGCACGATCGCCTCGGCATCTAACGTTGAGTGGGAAAGCAGCGCGAGCGCGGCCGCCTGCGCATAAGGCCCGCCGCTACCAATCGCAATCAGCCCGTGTTCGGGCTCGAGCACATCGCCATTGCCCGTGATGATGAGCGAGGCCTCGGCGTCGGCCACCGCGAGCATGGCCTCGAGTCGGCGCAGCGTGCGGTCGGTGCGCCAGTCTTTGGCGAGCTCAACCGCGGAACGAACCAGGTGGCCAGCGTGCTTTTGCAGCTTCGATTCAAAGCGCTCGAAGAGCGTGAACGCATCAGCCGTGCCGCCTGCGAACCCGGCGAGCACCTTGCCATCATGCAGACGGCGCACTTTGCGCGCGCTCGCCTTGATCACGATATTGCCAAGCGTGACCTGACCGTCACCGCCCAGCGCAACGCTGCCGTTGCGACGGACCGAGACGATCGTCGTGCCGTGGAACTGTTCCAATCAGTCGCCGTAGAGCTTCTGGCGCAGCTCCCGCCGCTGCTGGGCTTCAAGCGACAGCGTGGCGGTGGGCCGGGCAAGGAGACGCGGCAGCCCGATGGGTTCGCCGGTTTCCTCGCAGAAACCGTAGTCGCCGGCATCGATGCTGGCGATTGCCTGCTGGATTTTCTTCAGCAGCTTTCGCTCGCGATCGCGCGTTCGAAGTTCGAGCGCGTGCTCTTCCTCGATCGTGGCGCGGTCGGCCGGGTCGGGGACGATCACGGTCTCGCGCAGATGCTCGGTGGTTTCACCCGCGTTATGAAGGATCTCGCGCTCCATCTGCTGGAGTTTCTCGCGAAAAAACGCGCGTTGCGCCTCATTCATGTAGTCCGCTTCGGGCATGCGCAGAAGCGCCTCCTCGGTGAGCGGTTTTTTTTCTTTCGTGGCTGCCATGTCAAATCCTGCCTGATAGATCAGCCTACGCGAGGCACTGTTCGAGGCCTTTGATGAACATGTCCTTCGGCAGATTGCGACCGATGAACACCATTTTGCTGGAGGGCTTTTCGCCGGGTTGCCAGCGCCTGCCCAGATCGGCGCCCATCATCATGTGGACGCCCTGAAAGACGGTCTGACGATCCGACCCCTTCATGAAAAGCACGCCTTTATACCTTAACAGGTCCGGACCGTAAACCTGAACCAACCCTGACAGGAAATCTTCCAGCTTGCCTGGATCAAACCCGCGGTTCGAGCGAAACACGAACGACTGCACGCTGTCATCGTGCTCGTGCTCATCGCTGTCGAGGAACTCCGGATCGATCTCGAGAATAGCGTTCAGATTGAAGCCCCGGATGTCGAGAATCTCATCGATGGGGGCATTGCCGAAGTGAACCGCGCGAATCGGCGCACGCGGATTCATCTGGCGAAGCCGGGCCTTCAGCGCGGTCTGCTCATCTTCCGTGACCAGATCAACCTTGGAGAGCAGGATGCGATCGGCAAAGCCCACCTGCTCCTGTGCCTCACGGCGATCGGCAAGCTGCTGCGGCGCGTGCTTGGCATCGACCACGGTGATGATGGCATCGAGCAGATAGCTGTCGGCGATGTCGTCATCAACGAAGAAGGTCTGTGCCACCGGCCCCGGGTCGGCCATGCCGGTGGTTTCGATAATGACCCGGTCAAAGGCAATTTCGCCCTTGGCGCGGCGCTGTTGCAGATCACCAAGAATCCGGATCAGGTCGCCCCGGACGGTGCAGCAGATGCAGCCGTTATTCATCTCGACGATCTGCTCATCGCGCTCCTGGAGCAGAAGGTCGTTGTCAACGCCCTCCTCGCCGAATTCATTTTCGATCACCGCGATGCGATGCCCGTGCTGCTCGCTGAGAATGCGCTTCAGAAGCGTGGTCTTACCGCTACCGAGAAACCCGGTCAGGATGGTGACCGGTATATGTGTACTGGACATGAACTGCAACCTCGTATGTCTACCGGGCCTGGTCGGCCGGCTTGCTGGGCGCGAGATTCTACGCGCGCCGCGCGCGCTTGGGCATGCCGCCGAGCGGGTTTGTGTGATCGGCTGCAATCGGCGCACGGCCTTACAGCCGACCGAGCATCAACCCCTTTAGATACTCGCCTTCGGGATGGGTCATGGACACCGGATGGTCTTCGCCCGCCGCCAGCCGCGCAAGCATCTGGGCATCCACCCGTGCATCGATCACCGCCCCCGCCACCACTTTCTGAAACAGATCAACCGACACGGCACCCGAACATGAAAACGTGAGGAGCCGTCCCCCGGGAGCAAGCAGACGGAGCGCCGCGAGGCTCAGCTGCTTGTAGGCCCGGGTGGCGCGATCGAGGTGCTGCACCGATGGCGCGAACTTGGGCGGGTCGAGCACGATCAGGTCGAACTGCCTGCGCTCGGATGCAAACTGCTTCAGCGCATCGAACACGTCGGCCTGGATCCAGTGTGCGGGCGATTCAATAGGATTCAATGACTGTTGCGTTCGCGCAACTTCCAGCGCGTCCGCGCTCGAGTCGATCGACCAGGCCTCGGCGGCACCCGCCCGCAGCGCCGCGAGCGAAAACCCGCCGGTATAGCAAAAGCAGTTGAGCACGCGCCTGCCAGCGGCGAGGCCCGCGAGGAGCCGCCGGTTATCGCGCTGGTCGATGTAGAAGCCCGTCTTGTGGCCTCGGAGCACATCAACCTGATAGATCACGCCGTCCTCGCGGATCACCACCGGCCCGGCGGGTGGCGCCCCGCGCAGGGTGCCCTCGCGGCTTGGCAGGCCCTCGCGCTGGCGCGAAGCGGCATCCGAACGCTCATAGATCCGGTCGATTCCGGTAGCCGCGGTGAGCGCATCGGCGATCGCCTCGCGGCGCGCATCGACGCCGGCCGCCATCAGCTGCACCACCAGCTGGTCGGCGTACTGGTCGACAATCAGCCCAGGCAGGCCGTCAGCCTCGCCGAACACCAGACGGCGCGCGTCGGTCCGCGCAGCCAGCGCCGCACGGCGGGCGACGGCGGCCGCAATGTGCGCCTGCAGCCAGGCATCGTCCGGCACCTCGGTCTCGACAAACGACCAGGCGCGGGCGCGGATGCTCGAGGCCGGGCTGAATGCCGCCCAGGCCAGAAAGCGCTGATCGGCACCCACCACACGCACCAGATCGCCCGGCGCGGGGCGACCGCTCACCCGCGCCACCGCGCCCGCATAGATCCAGGGATGACGGCGCAACAGCGACCGTTCCTTCCCGGGGTGAAGTTCCAGCGTGGCCACGGCGGTCATGACGGCTTCCGATCGGTGGCGCGGGCGGCACGACCGGGCCGCTCGGGTGGCGCGACCCCGCTCGACGATGCGGCGCCCCGCGCGCCTCGGGTCGAGGTTGCACTGACGGCTGCGGCCGCCCCTGAGGCGGGCGCGGCGGGCGACGGATCGGCTCGCCGCGCGCGCGGATGGGCCGCGTCATACACCGCTGCGAGCCGTTGAAAATCGAGCGCGGTGTACACCTGGGTGCTGGCAATGCTCGCGTGTCCCAGCAACTCCTGGACTGCGCGCAGATCGCCGCTTGACTGCAGCAGGTGGCTGGCAAATGAGTGGCGCAGCATGTGCGGATGGACGCTCGCCGCCACACCCTGGGCGATGCCGCGCCGCTTCAGGCGCAGCTGAACCGATCTCGCCGACAGGCGCTGGCCACGGCGAGATAAAAACAAGGCACGCTCATCAGGCAATGATTTGAGCGTAAGGAAGCGCTCACGTTCGGACAGCCAGGTGCGCAGTGCGGCCAGGGCATCACGGCCGACCGGCACGCTTCGCCGCTTGGCGCCTTTGCCGGTGACGATCACCTCGGCCTCGGCCAGACTCAGCCAGCTCGCCGAGCGTGGCCGCCCGGACGCGGGTTCGAAATATCGGATGTCGAGGCTGATGAGTTCGGCCAGCCGCAGACCTGAGGAATAGAGCAGCTCGGCGATCGCGCGGTCGCGCAGCGCCTCGAACCCCTCGGCCTGGGGGTCGGCCACCAGCCGCACCGCCTGATCCGGGGCAAGCGCCGAAGGCAGCCGCTTCGGTAGCCGTGGCGCCCTGACCCCGCGCGCCGGATTGCCCGCGCCGCCCCGGTGCTCGGCCAGCCAGTCGAAAAACCCGCGCCAGGCGGACAGCCGGCGCGCGATGCTGCGGGGCGAGGCCCCGTCTCGGCTCGCCCGCGCGACCCAACCCCGCACCGCGCGCTCATCCACGCCGCCCCAGTCGAACGCTGACCCCGCGCCACGGCGCTCGCAGGCGAGTGCGGCGAGTGGAGCCAGATCGGCCTGGTAGGCAGCGATCGTCCGCAGGGAGTAACCCCGCTCGATCCGCAGCTGCTCAAGAAACGATGTGATGTCGGCCTCGCCCGCCTGCCGCGGCGCGTCCGGCGGGCTCGCGCGGGCTCCGGTCATTGGGGGGCCTTGACGAGGCAGGCCGCGTGGCTCAACCCGGCTCGCTCAGCCGGCCAAGCGCCGCACTGGCCAGTTCGGCGATCCGCTCAAGAAACGACACCCCCATGCCGGCATGGAAGCGGTCCGCGTCCCCCGAGCCCAGCACCAGGAGACCAAAGCTTTGCGGGCTCGCGCCATGGCGAAGCGGCAGGAGCGCAATGGAGCGCGCATCCGCGCCCGCGCTGGGTAGCCAGCCGGCAAAGCGCAGGTCGCCCCGCGGACCGCAGTACGGAATACGCATGGCGTCGACCTGATCGATCCATTCGGGAGGCGTGGCTCGAACCCACTCGGGCGACAGCGCACCGGTCTTCACGCGCCAGAGCCGGAGCGCCACGAGCGGCACCGAAAAGCCACTGCGCATGCCATCGACCACAATGCCGGGCACCCGCTCGGGGGACTCGGCGAGCAGCAGGTCGCGCGTCCAGCGCTGCAGGCGCTCGCCGATCGCGTCGTTTTCCTTGCCGGTATGGACCAGATCGGCAAAGCGCCGTTCGATCAGGCGCAGTTTGTCGCGCAGCACCTCGAGCTGGCGCTCATGCAGCGAGATGGCGCGATTGCCATGCGCCGGGGCGAATCGCATGCTTGCGAGCAGGTCGGGGCGGGTTTCGAAGAAATCCGGATGGTCGCCAAGGTAGGCGGCAACCTGTTCGTCTTGGATCGGGGGCTCACTCATTGGGGGGAAGGCTCCGTTTAACCGGGCGTGACGGGGGTGAACGAGAAATGACCGGCCGACGCGCCCTCGGGAAGCGCGACCTCGCCTTCAAACACGGTTTCAGCGGGACCGGTCATCCGCACCGCCTGTCCAGGTTGCCAGGCGATGGTGACCTCACCGCCACGCATCCGAACCCGAACCGGCGAGGACACCCGCTCCTGCCGAATCGCCGAAACAGCGGCCGCGCAGGCACCCGTGCCGCAGGCCAGGGTCTCGCCCGCACCGCGCTCCCAGACCCGAAGCGCGATCGACTGCGGGCCGGTGACCTGCATGAAGCCGACGTTGACCCGGCGCGCGAATCGTCGGTGATGTTCGATCCGCGGGCCCTCGGTGGTAACCGGGGCATGGTCCAGATCGTCGACCTGAAGCACGGCATGCGGATTACCCATGGAGAGCACCGAGGCCCAGCGAAGCTCGTGGTCCAACTCAATGGGCCACTGCGAGTCGGCACCCACCGACCGCGGGGTAAGCCCCGCGGAATCGAAGGGCACACGCTCGGCGTCGAAAATGGGCGCGCCCATGTCAACGCTCACCTGGCCATCGGCGCCGATCGACAGTTCGAGCACGCCCGCAAGCGTCTGCACCCGAATCGGGTCTCGCGCTGACAGGCCTTGCTCGCGCACGAACCGAACGAAGCAGCGCGCGCCGTTGCCGCAGTGCTCGACCTCGTCGCCATCGGCATTGAAGATGCGGTAGCGGAAATCGACACCCGGGTCGCTGGCGGGCTCGACCAAGAGCACCTGATCGGCACCAATGCCGAAATGGCGATCGGCGAGCCAGCGCACCTGGGCCGACGAGAGCGCGAGCGCCTGGCGCACGCCATCGAGCACGACAAAGTCGTTGCCAGCGCCCTGCATCTTGGTAAACCGCAGTTTCATGGACGCGATTATCGCCGATCGTAAGGCGATGCTTCGCCCGGCGGGCGGGTCTTGAATCGGCGGTGCGTCCAAAGATATTGCTCGGGCATATCGAGCACCCGCGCTTCGATGAAAGCATTCATCTGCCGCGTGGCCGCCTCCAGATCATCCACCGGGTAGTCGGTCCAGCCCGGGTGAAATACACCGACGTAGCCGCGATCGGTCATCCGCGTCACCAGCGGTACCACCACCGCGCCGGTCAGTCGGGCAAGCCGCGCCACCGAGGTGACCGTCGCCGTCGACACGCCAAAAAATGGCACGAACAGCGCGTCGCGCGCGCCCAGATCCATGTCAGGCAGAAAATAAAACGCCCCGCCGTCGCGCAGCCACCGAACCGCCGGCCGCAGGCCCTCGTTACGAAGCAGCATGGTGCCCTGAAACCGGCTGCGGCCGCGCGTCATGGCCTCGTTCAGCACATCGCTTTTCTGCCGGGCATACATGGATGCGAGCCGCGGATGCTCAAGGAGGAGCCGGATGCCCCCGGCATCGATGCCCACGAAATGCGGCGCGAGCACAATCACCGGCCGACCCGCCCTGACCGGCTCGAGAAAGTGTTGCATTCCCTCGAGACGACAGAGCTCAACAATGCGCTCCCGCGGGGCATACCAGAGGATGAACCGGTCGAGAAAGCTGCGCGTAAACGCCTTGAAATGGGCGCGTGCGACGCGGCGCCGCTCAGCCTCGCTCCAGTGCGGAAAGCAGAGGGCGAGGTTCACCTGCGCGATCCGCCTGCGCGGCCACGCAAGGCCATAGAGCAGCATTCCGAGCGCATTGCCCAATCGCACCAGCCAGCCGTAGGGGAGCCGCGCAAGTCCCCGCAGCACCATGATGCCAAACCGCATCAGCACCTCGGCAGCGCGAGCCCGGGCGGAAACGGCAAGCGGCTCGCTCATGGGCGTGTCACCGGCGCAGCCGGCGCCCCGTCCGGCCGCTTGTAGCGGTTATAGCCCCACAGATACTGGTGGGGAGCAAGGCGAACAAGTTCCTCCATCTGGGCATTCAACGCTTCCGGCGTCGGCATGGGCTCGAAAGCCCGAAGCCGGATCCGCCAGCCGCCCCGGACCCGCTCGCCCACTGCGATCACCACCGAAGCCCCGGTTGCCTGCGCAAGTTTCATGGGAAGCGTCATGGTGAACGCGGGCTCGCCGAAAAACATCGCCCAGCGACCTTCGCCGGCACCCGGCACCTGATCAGGGAGTAAGCCCACCGCAGCGCCGGCGCGCAGCGCCCGAAGCATTGCCCGCACGCCTGAGAGCGCGGCCGGCACGGGATGAAGCCCTTCACCACCCCGGGCCCGCGCCAGAAGCGCCCCCAGCGCAGCCTTGCGCGGCGGGCGAAACATCACGGTGATGGGCGCGCGCAGCGCATACCACCGCGCGGTGACCTCAAACGCCCCAAGGTGCGGGGTAAGAAAGAGAATGCCGCGGCCGGCCCGCTCGGCGGCCTCGAGCACCGCCCGATCGTCGCAGCGGACGCGGCGCGCAATCGCCGCAGACGGCCGCATCCAGATAAAGGGGAGTTCGCCCGCCATCCGACCAGCCTCGATCGCCGCTCGCACCATGGGCAGCATGCCCCGAAAGCCTGCGCGGCCGAGATTGGCGCGCAACTTTCCTCGATAGCTTGCAGAGAGGACAAGTGCAGCGAGCCCCGCCACAGCGCCCAGCCCCCGCGCTGCGGCAAGCGGCAGGTGGGCGAGCGCGCTCGCGAGCCCGACCAGCCAGCGGCCGGTTGCATCCGGCGACTGCGCCCGCTTTTCATGCGAAGGCGCGGCCGGTGACAAAGCGGCGCCCGCGCCCGATCCGGGCGGGGGCGGAGGTGAAGGTGCACGCGGTGGCACCGCAGGGTCGGCGGACATGACAGGTAAGACGGGTAGGGCACCAGACCGGGGTCGGTCCTTGCAAAGCCGAAAGCGTACGCTTCCTGCGCAATCAAGGTGGTGTAGGCCATACGGTGCCGCGCAGTCTATGCGAAGCCAGGCGCCCGGCGCGACGCCGGGACCCACGCGAAGCCGGCTATAATTCGCATTGCCGAGTTAAGGACAACTTGCGGGGCAGGGACCGATCGGGTCCGAAATACCGCTAAAGCGTCGCCGCTTCTCCAGGGATCGGCCACGCCGAAGGTAACTCCGCGGCGCAGGTGCCCGTCACCGCCCGCCGCGGATGCCGTCCAGTCGAACCGTTACGACGACATTCCAGAGGAGAAAGCTGTGGCCAACGATTATCTGTTTACCTCCGAATCCGTTTCTGAGGGTCACCCCGACAAGGTGGCTGACCAGATCTCGGACGCGATCCTCGACGCCATCCTTGCGCAGGACAAGACCTCGCGCGTGGCGGCCGAAACCCTATGCAATACCGGTCTGGTGGTGCTCGCGGGCGAGATCACCACGCGTGCCAACGTCGACTACATCCAGGTCGCGCGCGACACGCTGAAATCGATCGGCTACGACAACACCGATTACGGCATCGACTACAAAGGCTGCGCCGTGCTGGTCGCCTACGACAAGCAGTCGCCGGACATCAAACAGGGCGTCGATGCCGCACACGACGACAACCTCGAGCAGGGCGCGGGTGACCAGGGCCTCATGTTCGGTTACGCCTGCGATGAAACGCCGGAGCTCATGCCCTCGGCAATCTATTACTCGCATCGCCTGGTCGAGCGTCAGTCGCAGGTGCGCAGAAGCGGCAAGCTCGGCTGGCTCCGCCCTGATGCCAAATCGCAGGTGACGCTGCGCTACGCCGATGGCCGCCCGGTCTCGGTCGACACCGTCGTGCTCTCAACCCAGCACGCCCCGGATGTCTCCATGGAGACCATTCGCGAAGGCGTGATCGAGGAAATCATCAAGCCGGTGATCCCTGCCTCGCTCATCAAGGGCGACATCAAGTATCTGATCAACCCGACCGGCCGGTTTGTGGTGGGTGGCCCGCAGGGTGACTGCGGTCTCACGGGTCGCAAGATCATTGTCGACACCTATGGTGGTGCGGCCCCGCACGGCGGCGGCGCCTTCTCCGGCAAAGACCCCTCCAAGGTTGACCGTTCGGCCGCTTACGCCGCGCGCTATGTGGCGAAAAATATCGTTGCGGCGGGGCTCGCCAGCCGCTGCCTGGTGCAGGTGTCCTACGCGATTGGGGTCGCGCGGCCCACGTCGGTGTGGATCACCACCCAGGGCACGGGCAAGGTGAGTGACGCGCGCATTGCGGAGCTGGTGCAGCAGCATTTCGATCTGCGCCCGAAGGGCATCGTGAAGATGCTGGACCTTCTTCGTCCCATCTATCGCAAGACCGCCGCTTACGGGCATTTCGGCCGCGACGAGCCGGAGTTCAGCTGGGAGCGCACGGATCGCGCCGAGGCGCTCAAAGCCTCGGCATGATCGCCGTCAAGGTGTAACGCCGGAGAATTTGAGTTAATGCAGTCCATGGCTGCTTCACTCAAACATCTGATCGATTCTCCGGCGTTCACCCACGGCAACCCCGGGTCGCCGTCCGCCGCCTGCTGCCGGGTGGCGGACGCGCTCGCGGGCGATTGCAGCAGTTCGCTAGGCGAGCGCCTGCAAATCGTTGAGTCAGAATGCGGTTTTGGCCAACGCTGTTCACGCGGCTGTGTCGGCCTGCCCCCGGCTGACTGCGGCTTTATCGGCGCCGGGCGCTCGAGCATCGGCCGGGTGGCGCAACCGTCGGACGCTGCCGCAAACGGAAACGCACCCTGCTTTGAAGAGGCGGGGAGCGCAACCGGTTCTGGATAGTTGGGTCGGGCTGCCCGGCGCCCCAACTCGTGCGACCTCCTTCGCCGTTTGAGTTTCCCCATGCCGTGCAAGGTCTGACCGGTCGCCTCAGACCGCGCTGCTATCATCTCGGTCTTGCTTCGAGGAGCGCTGCAACGCGACATCGTCTGTCGCTGCCAGGCTCGAAGCGGCGAACGTCCTGCCCGCGTGTCCCGTCCCCACGGAGCCCTGCGCGGTCTATCTCAACCGGCCGACTGGCCCAGGCAAGAGAAAGATGCTCGCTGTTGAACGGCGCTCGTTGACCCGCGGTTAGTCCGAGGTCGGCGAGCACCCGCCACCGTCCCGTACCGACCGCTTCATCATCGATGGAGTGTGTTCATGTCTGCCGTTCTGAAATCCGCGCCCGCCGCGCCTGACTATCACGTTGCCGATATCGGTCTTGCCGACTGGGGCCGCAAAGAAATCCGCATTGCCGAAACCGAGATGCCAGGGCTGATGGCGATCCGTGAGGAGTTTGCTGCAAGCCAGCCCCTCAAGGGCGCCCGCATCACCGGGTCGCTTCACATGACGATCCAGACCGCAGTGCTGATCGAGACCCTCGCCGCGCTGGGTGCTCAGGTGCGCTGGGCCTCCTGCAACATTTTTTCCACGCAAGACCACGCTGCTGCGGCCATTGCCGCCGCCGGTATTCCGGTCTTTGCTTACAAGGGCGAGAACCTGGTCGAATACTGGGAATTCACGCACCGCATTTTTGAGTGGGCCGACGGCGCGCCCAGCAACATGATTCTTGACGACGGCGGTGACGCAACGCTCTTGCTTCACCTCGGCACCCGTGCCGCAAGCGATCCCTCGGTCATCACCAATCCGCAGAGCGAAGAAGAAACCGCGCTGTTTGACTCCATCCGCAAGCGCCTCTCCACCGATCCGGGCTGGTACGAGCGGCAGCTGAAGTCGATCGTGGGCGTCACCGAAGAGACCACCACCGGCGTCAAGCGCCTCTATCAGATGGCGGCCAACGGCGAACTCGCCTTCCGTGCCATCAACGTGAATGACTCGGTCACCAAGAGCAAGTTTGACAATCTCTATGGTTGCCGCGAATCGCTGGTTGACGGCATCAAGCGCGCGACCGACGTCATGGTGGCAGGCAAGGTGGCGGTGGTGGCCGGCTACGGCGATGTGGGCAAGGGCTCGGCACAGGCGCTGCGCGCGCTCTCCGCCCAGGTCTGGGTCACCGAGATCGATCCGATCTGCGCGCTGCAGGCCGCAATGGAAGGCTATCGCGTGGTGACCATGGAATACGCCGCCGACAAGGCCGACATTTTCGTGACCGCCACCGGCAACCGTGACGTCATCACCTTCGAGCACATGAAGCGCATGAAGGACCAGGCGATCGTCTGCAACATCGGCCACTTCGACAATGAAATCGACATTGCTTCGGTGAAGGACCATTGCCGCTGGGAGAACATCAAGCCCCAGGTCGACCACATCATCTTCCCCGACGGCAAGCGCATCATCATGCTGGCCGAGGGGCGGCTGGTGAACCTGGGCTGCGGCACCGGCCACCCGTCGTTCGTCATGTCGTCATCGTTTGCCAACCAGACCATCGCGCAGATCGAGCTCTGGACGCATCGCGACGACTACGAGTCCGGCAAGGTCTACGTGCTGCCCAAGCACCTCGACGAAAAGGTCGCACGCCTGCATCTGAAGAAAATCGGCGCCATGCTCACCGAGCTGTCGCCGGGGCAGGCCAGCTACATCGGCGTTTCGGTCGACGGCCCCTACAAGCCCGACACCTATCGTTACTAAGGCCTCGATCCAATGAGGCCGCCGGTCAGCTTCGAGTTTTTTCCGCCGAACACGACCGAGGGTGAGGCACGGCTGCGTGGGGTGCATGAGCGCCTCGCGCGGGCCGAGCCCGAGTACTTCAGCGTCACCTATGGCGCGGGTGGCGCCACCCGCGACAAGACGCTCCGTACGGTGCTCGAGATTGCAGCCGCCGGGTCGACGGTTGCGCCTCATTTGTCGTGCATTGGTGCCACGCGCGAATCGGTTGATGAGCTGCTCGCGCTCTACCGCAGTCACGGCATCCGCAAGCTCGTGGCGCTACGCGGAGATCTTCCCTCGGGCATGGTCGACACGGGTGATTTCCGCTACGCCGCCGATCTGGTGCGACATGTGCGCGCCGCAGGCGGCGACTGGTTCGACATCGCGGTGGCCGCGTATCCGGAGGTGCATCCGCAGGCAGCCTCGGCGCAATCCGATCTCGAAGCGCTGGTCGCCAAAATGGCCGCCGGGGCGAACACCGCAATCACGCAGTACTTCTACAACGTTGATGCGTTTCTGTGGTTCAGAGATGCGGCGGCGGCAGCCGGGGTGAGCGCACCGATCGTCCCCGGCATCATGCCGATCACCAACTATCGGCAGCTCGCGCGGTTCTCGGATGCCTGCGGCGCTGAGATTCCACGCTGGATCCGGCAGCGGCTGGCGCAATACGGCGACGACCTGCCTGCCATCCGTGCGTTCGGTCAGGAGGTGGTGGCGGCGCAGTGCCGGCGTCTGATCGCCGAAGGGGTGGCTGCGCTTCACTTCTACACCATGAATCAGGCCGAGCCCACGCTTGAGCTGCTCGCGGCGGCAGACGCTTAGGTTGCCGCGGGCGGGCGGGCCTTGATCAGCCGGGTCTCCGTCAGCACACAGTCGAGCGGCCGGTCATGGGCCTGGGCCTCAAAGTGCGTGATCTCGCACCCGTCGTAGGCCACGCCAATGGCGATCACCGGTCGGGCCGCAAACGCGGTATCGCCGAGTGTCCGGTCATAAAAGCCTGCGCCATAGCCCAACCGGAAACAGCGTGGGTCAAAGCCCACGCACGGAATCACCATGACATCGGGCATGACGGCCTCGAATGGCTCAGGCAGCTTGAGCCCATACCCGACCTCGCGCATCGCTTGCCCAGGTTGCCAGCCGCCAAAGGTGAGCGGTTGACCGCGCCCAATCACCCGCGGCAGCGCAAACCGCCAGCCAAGGCGAGCGAGACGGTCCAGGCAACCCGAGAGATCGGGCTCGCCACGGATCGGCCAGTAAAGCGCGAGCACGCCGGACGGGTGTGGCGAGAGCACGGCCTCCAGTCGCTCGCCGATCGCCTGGTCGGCCAGGCGGCGGGTCGGTGCGTCGATCGACTCGCGCCATCCGACCAGACGTCTGCGTTCGACATCACGAGGCGTCGGTGACGGGGCGCGTGGTATCCTCGGTTCGCTATCCATCTGTCTGTCATCCAGCTCGGTATCGACATGATCCGCACGATTGCCTTCGGATCGATTGTAGGCGTCGCGATGCTGGTGTCGGCCTGCACGGCTCAGGCCGAACAGCGGCAACCGGCTTCTGCGCCACGATCGGCTCCCGCACCCAGTCCCGACGATGCATTGATCAACGCCCGCAAGGCGTGGTCGCAGAGCGACCTCAAGCAGCTCGATCTCGCTGCCCGGCATGTCCCGCGCGACCATCTTCTCGCTGATTATCCCGCCTACTGGCGACTGAACCTGCGGCTGCGCGGGCCTGCTTCGGTGCCGCAGGCTGAAGAGCTCGACGCCGAGGTCAGCCGTGCGCTCGCACGCCACGAAGGCAGCGCCCTGGGCGATCTGCTCCGGCGAGACTGGCTGCTCAACCTCGGCCGGCGCGGCGAGTGGCAGCAGTTCGACGCCCAGCTCGCGCGCTACCCCCGTCGCGACGACGCCCAGGTCAACTGTTTTGCCTGGAGCGCGCCCACCCTTCGCACACAGCCTTCCCGTACCGAGCTCGAGCAGGTGCTGATGGCGCCACGCGATCTGCCGGACAGCTGCAATCTGCTGCTCGAGCAGGTCGTGCGACAGAAGCAGCTAGGACCTGATGCAGCCATGCGCCGACTTCATCGGGCACTTGAAGCGGGGTCGGTTTCCGCCATCCGGGTGGCCGCTGACCTGCTCGCCGTCGAGCCGGCTGCGCTCCAGAGCGCACTGGCCAAACCACCTGCCGAAGCGGCCTTCAAAGGCCGGCGAGAGGTCGCGCTGATTGCCTTGTCTCAGCTTGCGCGAACCGATCCGCAGGCAGCCGCCCAGCGGCTTGAGGCCGGGGTGCCCTCACTCGCGCCGGGCGACCAGCTCTTCGCCTGGTCTCAGGTGGCAGCCGGCGGCATGCGGCGCCTGGCCCCCGAATCACTCGGCTGGACCCAGCGCGCGGTCAAGGCACCGGTGAGCGATGACACGCTCAACTGGATGACGCGCGCCGCACTGCGGGCGCAGAACTGGCCGCTGGTGGCCTCGCTGATCGACCGGATGAGCGACGAAGGCCGGCGTGACCCCGCCTGGGTTTACTGGCGGGCCCGCGCGCTGCGGGCGGAAGGCCGGGTCGCCGACTCCGACTGGCTGCTGCGCCGCATTGCCGACGAATTCCATTTCTATGGGCAGCTTGCCGCGGAAGACCTTGGCCGGCTCACCATCGTGCCGCCACAGGCGGCTGCGCCGTCCGAGGCCGAGATCGCCGCCCATTCCCGCAATGCCGGTTTTCGACGGGCGCTCAAGTTCTACGAACTGGGCCTGCGCGTGGAGGGTAATCGCGAGTGGAACCATGAGCTGCAGCCCATGAGCGACCGCGAGCTGCTCGCCGCCGCCGCCTGGGCCTGCAGCATCAATGTGCTCGATCGCTGCGTGAACACCGCCGACCGGACCCAGCGCGAACATGATTTCGCGCTCCGCTTTGTCACGCCCTTTCGCGAACAGGTCAAGCGCGCATCGGGTGAGCGTGGCATCGACCCCGCGTGGGTCTATGGCCTCATCCGTCAGGAGTCGCGATTCATCATGGACGCACGCTCAAGCGCTGGCGCGCAGGGTCTGATGCAGATCATGCCGGCAACCGGGCGCTGGATCGCGAAGAAGCTCGATGTACCCGATTTTCGGGTGGAGCTCCTGTCGGACCGCGACACCAATATCCGTTTCGGTACCTTCTATCTCAAAAACGTGCTCGACGATCTGGATGGTTCGCCCGTGCTTGCGTCGGCGGGCTACAACGCCGGCCCGGGCCGGCCCCGCAACTGGCGCTCAACGCTTGCCGGTCCGGTCGAGGGAGCCATCTTCGCCGAGATCATTCCGTTTCACGAAACTCGCGATTACGTGAAAAAAGTGCTCTCCAACGCCACCTTCTACGCGTCGCTCTTTACCGGGCAGCCGCAATCCCTCCGAAGCTGGCTCGGTCAGGTGAATCCCCAGCCGGCCAGCACCACCGCTCTTCCCTGACAACGCCATGACCTATCAACGCATTCTCGTTCTGGGCGGCACCGGTTTTATCGGTCGCGCAATCGTCGCGCGGCTCGCAGCGCAGGGCCTGCGCGTCACCGTGCCCACCCGCAGGCTGGCTCGCGCCCGCCCGCTCATGCCGCTGCCCACGGTCAACATCATGGAGACCGATATCCATGATGCCCACGCGCTGGCTTCGCTCGCGAGCGGCCATGACGCGGTCATCAATCTGGTCGGCATTCTTCATGGCCGCGGCGGAAGTCCCTATGGGGCCGAGTTTGCGCGCGCTCATGTCGAGCTGCCACGGAGCCTGGTCGCCGCCTGCGCGGCCGCCGGCATCACACGGCTTCTGCATATGTCGGCACTCGGGGCCGACGGTCCTCAGCCGCTCCCCTCCATGTATCTGCGCTCCAAGGCCGATGGTGAACAGGCGGTGATGGGCGCGCCGCTTGACTGGACCATTTTCCGGCCCTCGGTGGTCTTTGGACCCGATGACTGCTTCCTCAACCTGTTCGCCACACTGCAGCGCTTTGCGCCCGTGATGCCGCTCGCCCGCGCCAACACCCGCTTTCAACCCATCCATGTTGACGATGTGGCCCAGGCGTTTGTGAACGCACTCGAGCGCCGGGATACCTTCCGACGCGGCTACGAGCTCGCCGGTCCGCGCGTCTATACGCTGCGCGAGCTGGTTCGGCTTGCCGGACGGCGGGTCGGCTGTCAGCGTCCGGTCATCAACCTGCCCGATATGGCTGGGCGTCTGCAGGCAATGATTCTTGAAGCGCTACCAGGGCCCACGCTGATGTCACTCGACAACTTCGACTCCATGGCCCGGGACAGCGTCGCGAGTGCGCCCATGGCGCCGGAACTGGGCATCGACCCGGTTGCCATCGAAGACGCCGCCGGCGATCCGGTTGCCACGCGACAGGCGCGACTCGACCAGAGCCGCGGGCTCGCCGGGCGCTAGCCGGGCCGTCTACATTTCCTCGCCCAACCCATCCAGCGCCGCGATGCAGATCTACTGTGTCGGCGGCGCGGTGCGCGATGAGCTCCTGGGCCGCCCGGTCACAGACCGCGATTGGGTGGTGACCGGGTCCACCCCCGAGCAGATGGCCGCGCTCGGCTTTCGGCCAGTGGGGCGCGATTTTCCGGTGTTCCTTCATCCCGACACGCATGAGGAATATGCGCTCGCGCGCACCGAGCGCAAAACCGCCCGCGGTTATCGCGGCTTTCAGATTCACAGCTCGCCCGAGGTCACGTTGGAAGACGATCTGCGCCGGCGCGATCTCACGATCAATGCCATTGCGCGTACGGCAGACGGTGTGCTCATCGACCCCTGGGGCGGGCAGGACGACCTGCGCGCGCGGCGGCTTCGTCATGTGAGCGATGCCTTTGCCGAAGACCCGGTTCGAATCCTGAGGCTCGCCCGGTTCGCGGCTCGCCTGCCGGAGTTTTCGGTGGCGCCCGAAACGCTTCTGCTCGCCCGCCGGATGGTGGACGAGGGTGAGGTCGACGCGCTGGTCCCTGAACGCGTCTGGCAGGAGTTGTCGCGCGGTCTCATGGAGCCGCAGCCCTCGCGAATGTTTCAGGTGCTCCGTGACTGTGGTGCGCTCGCGCGACTGCTGCCCGGGCCGGCCGAGATCGATCTTGCGACGGTTGATGCGGCCGCGCGCTGCGGCGAATCGCTCGACATCCGTTATGCGCTCGCGATCGCCCCGCCCGGCGCACCCGAGGTCGCGCGGGCCCGAAGCGAGCGGCTGCGTGTGCCGGCCGCCTGCGCAGACCTTGCGCATCTCCTTGCCGATCAGAGCGAGGGCCCGCCGCCCGACAGCGATGCCACGCGCGTGCTCGACCGACTCGAAGCGCTCGATGCAATTCGGAGGCCCGCCCGTGCCCTTGCTTGGGTGCGGGCATGCACCCATCGCGCGAAACCGGGAAGCGCTTGCTGCGAAACCGTCGACAGTGCCGAAACCCAATGGCGGCAACTGATCGAGGTGGTGCAGGCAGTGGCCGCCGGACCCATCGCTGCCGCCGCGCGCGCGGCCGGCACACACGATCTCGCCATTCGTATTCAGGCGGCTTTGCGCGACGCGCGACGCGACGCGCTCGCCGCGTGGCTCAACGCACGCGCGCAGCCCGCCGATTCACCCGCCGCCCCACTCACACACTCCGTTCAGGGACCCCCGCCATGAAAGCGCTTCTTTGCCGCCAGCACGGCTTACCCGACACCCTCGTCTACGACGATATCGATGATCCCATCCCTGAGGCCGACGACGTGGTGGTCGATGTCAAGGCGGCCGGCGTCAATTTTCCCGATGTCCTCATCATCCAGAACAAATATCAGGCGAAGCCCGCGTTGCCGTTTGCCCCGGGCGCTGAATTTTCCGGGGTGGTGAGCGCGGTCGGACGCAATGTGACCGACCGCCGGGTGGGCGATCGGGTCATCGGTTCAGTCACCTATGGGGCGTTCGCCGAAAAAGTGAAGCTCCCCGCCATGCGCACGCTCCTGATGCCCGCAAGCCTGGACTTCGAACGCGGCGCGGCCTTTCTGCTCACCTACGGCACCTCGTATCACGCGCTGGTCGATCGTGGCGCGCTCCGCGCCGGCGAGACCCTGCTGGTACTGGGCGCGGCCGGCGGTGTGGGGCTCGCCGCAATTGAAATCGGGAAAGCGCTCGGCGCGCGTGTGATTGCCGCCGCCTCGAGCGCTGAGAAGCTCGCCGTCTGCCGCGAGCATGGCGCCGATGAATTCATCGATTATTCGAGCGAGGATCTGCGGGAGCGCCTGCGTGCCATCACCGGCGGGCGTGGCCCCGACGTGATCTACGACCCGGTGGGTGGGGGCTACGCTGAGCCCGCTTTTCGCTCAATCGCCTGGCGAGGCCGTTATCTGGTGATCGGCTTTGCCAACGGCGAGATCCCGAAACTGCCGCTCAACCTCGCACTCCTGAAAGGCGCAGCGATCGTGGGCGTGTTCTGGGGTCAGTACACACAACTGGAGCCAGCAAGCTTTCATGCCGACGTTGAGCGAATGTTTGGCTGGATCGCAGAGGGCAAGCTGAACCCCCACATCTCGGCGCGATTTTCATTGGCGGAGGGCGCACGAGCGCTCGAGCATCTGCTTGCCCGGCGCGCCACCGGCAAGGTGGTGGTGCTGCCTTAAGCGGGCGCAGGCTGCTCAGAGCAGATGGGCGATGCCCGCCGCGAGAAGCGATAACAGCACCGTGGACATGATGGGGAGCGAAATATCCCGACCAAACAGCGTGAAGCTGAAATCGCCCGGCAGTCGCCCGATACCAAAGCGACGCAGGAAGGGCATCAGCCCGGAAAAGAGGGCGAGCGCAATTACCGTGGCAATCAGCCATTTGATCATCGCCCGATTATCGCACCCGGTTGCGCGCAACGCCGCCCCACCTGAGAGGCCAGGCGATGAGCGCTGAGCACCCGCCCCCTGAGCCCGCACCGCTGGGCCGTCTCGCCCGCGCCCACCCGGTGCTGCGCGCGATGCTGTGGGCGACCGCAGGCGGCATCATCCTGTGCCTGCTTAACGCGGTATCGCGCGGCCTGACCCATGAAATGCCTCCGGCCCAGGCCATGTTCCTGCGCTATTTCGCCGGATTCGCGCTGATGGTGCCGCTTGCGCTTCGCGCCGGGCACGCGCGCTGGCGAACCGGTGATCTGCCGGGCCATCTGTTGCGCGGCCTGATCCACACCATCGCGCTCACCATGTGGTTCGTCGCGCTCCCCTCAGTGAGCCTCGCCGACACCACCGCCATCGGCTTCACCACGCCGATTTTTCTGATGCTGGGTGCTGGGCTGTTGCTCGGTGAAGCCATGATGGCGGCACGCTGGATCGCGGCGGTAATTGGCTTTGCCGGCGTGCTGATCGTGGTGGGGCCCTCACTGGGCGGGTCAGCGGCGGGCGCCATGCTGCTGATGCTCGCCTCGGCGCCCATGTTTGCTGCCACCATGCTGATGAGCAAGCGCCTTGCGCGGCGCGACGGGCCCTCCGTGCTCGTGCTCTGGCAGGCTGCATCGATCACGCTCCTGTCTGCACCGCTCGCGCTTTACCAGTGGCAGCCTGTCACGCTGTCGCAGGGCCTTCTCATTGTGCTCGCGGGCGTGCTTGGCAACGTCGGCCAGTATGCGGTGACGCGTTCATTTCATCGCACCGACATCTCGGCCACACAATCGGTTCGCTTTCTCGATCTGCTCTGGGCGTCGCTCTTCGGTTGGGTATTCTTTAGCGATGTGCC
>JAGWXN010000527.1 GCA_018969885.1 Betaproteobacteria bacterium
CGTCAAAGCGCAGGACCCGAAAATGCCTGAGCAGAAGCGGCATCTGCAGCGCCCAGATACGAAGATCGGCGGCAAGCGGATGCGCGAGCGTGAGCCACGGCCCCTCGCCTGCCACCTCGTAGCGCACATCAAGATCGGCGATTCGGACATGGGGCATGGTGATTCTCAGCGCAAAAGCGTCAATCAGCGCGGATATTGCCCGCGCGCGCGAGCCGGGTGAAGCTCGCCACTTCTGCGGCGATCAGTTTGGCGAAGGCTTCAGGCGTGCTGGAGACGGCCTCGGTGCCCAGCGAGCGAAAGCGCTGCTGCACGTCGGGCTGCGCAAGCACGGCGGCCACATCGACCTGGATCCGGTCAATGATGGCCCGCGGGGTGCCCGCAGGCGCAAGCAAACCGTACCAGAACACCCACTCATAGCCCGGAACCCCGGATTCGGCCACGGTGGGCAGGTCAGGCGTCTCAGGCATCCGACTGAGGCTGGTGACGGCGATTGCGCGGGCCTTACCCTGCCGGACCAGATTGATGGCGCTTGCATAAGGCGAGACGAACAGGTGCGTACGGCCAGCAATGGTTTCATTGAGGGCCTCTGGAATGCCCTTGAACGGAACATGAACCAGATCGATCCCGGTCTGACTGCGCAGCAACTCCACCGCAAAATGGGCGCCCGAGCCCACACCCGCCGATGCGTAGTTGTAGAGCCCAGGCTTTGACCGCGCGAGCGCCACCATATCGGCCATGGTCTTCACCGGCAGATCAGGCGCCACCACCACCAGTGCGGGGCCGGTCGCGGTGAGCGAGATGGGCGCGAAGTCACGAATGGGGTCAAAGGGCAACCGGGCGTAAATCGCTGGCGCCACGGCATGAGCGGACGACACCGACAGCAGCGTGTAGCCATCGGCCGGCGCAGCCGCTGCGGTCTGCGCGGCCACGTTGCTGCCCGCGCCCAGGCGGTTCTCCACCACAATCGGCTGCTTCCAGGGCTCTGAGAGCCTCTGCGATAGGGTTCGCGCCGCGATATCGGGAACGCCCCCCGGTGTGAACCCCACCAGAATCTTCACCGGCCGGGACGGCCAGTCAGCCCCCTGCGCACGCGCGGCAAGCGGTGCCAGTGCGGCCCCGGTGGTGAGCGCGGTCAACCAGCGGTTGAACTCGCGTCTTGGACAATCGGCCATCATCCCGCTCCTGCGCCGGTAAAATCGAACTCGCACTCTGCCACGGTTATTTTTGCCAGGAAAGTAACGCTTCATGCCCTACCCTCACGCCCGCCACCGCCAGGAGCTCGCCCATGTGGAAACCCGCTGAGCGAATCCGCTTCGAGCCCGCGCGCGGCCGGATTCCCACCGCTGACCAGGCGCGGGCCTCGCAGCTGTTCAGTCCCGTCGCACTTGGCCCGCTCACGCTTCGTCACCGCACCTGGGTGCCGGCGATGGTGCCCTGGCGTTCTAACGAAGACGGCGAAGTCACCGAAGACGTCATCCAGTGGTACGCCCGATTCGCCAAGGGCCGTCCCGGGGCCATCGTCATCGAAGCCACCGGCATTCGCGACGTACCAAGCGGGCCACTCCTCCGAATTGGCGACGACCGCTACGTAGACGGGCTACGACGACTCACGCGAGCGGTCAATGAGGCCAGCGGCGGTCACACGCGTCTGCTCATTCAAATCATCGATTTTCTGAGGATCCGTCGACGCCCCGATCCGCGTACGTTCTTTGAACGCCACCTTGCGCTCACCCCAGCGCTGCTCGCGCGCGCCGGCCTCACCGGACTGAGCGAAACCGCGGCACGCGAGGCCCTGCTCGCGCTCGGCTCGGCAGGCTGGGCTCAGGTGCTCGATCCTCGGGATCGCCAGAGCCTGGAATTTGGCGCTCGCGAATCGGTCAATGATCTGCATCTGCCCCATATCCAG
>JAGWXN010000528.1 GCA_018969885.1 Betaproteobacteria bacterium
GCTGAATATGCCGCAGCCGGCGTGAATCGCGTCTCGGTCGGCGCGCAGACCTTCGATGCCTCGCGGCTGCGCGCGCTCGGTCGTGTGCACTCACCCGCCGAGACGGCGAGCGCTTTGGCTGAGCTGCATGCGGCCGGCGTGGACAACTTCAACATCGACTTGATGTATGGGCTGCCCGGGCAAGGTGTCGCCGAGGCGCTCGCGGACGTGCAGGCGGCGCTGTCGTTTTCACCCGCGCAGATCTCGCACTATCACCTGACGCTCGAGCCCGGCACGCCCTTCGCTGCGCAGCCGCCGCCGGCTCTGCCCGATGAAGACACCACCGTCGAGATCCTGGCTGCGTGTCTGCCCGTCTTGCAGGCCGCCGGCTTCGAGCGTTACGAGGTGTCCGCCTACGCCCGCCCAGCTCGGGCCTGCGCCCACAACCTGCTGTATTGGAACTTCGGCGATTACCTAGGTGTCGGTGCCGGGGCGCACGGCAAGCTCAGCGGACGGGATCCGGCGAGCGGCGAGTGGCGCATCGTGCGCACCACGCAGCCGCGCGATCCGCGCCGCTTCCAGCGTGATCCGCGCGGGGCCTTGGTGCAGACGGACGTTGCTCCGGCGCAGCGGCCGTTCGAATTCATGCTCAATGCTCTGCGTCTGCTCGACGGCTTTGCCGCCCCGCAGTTCGAGCTTGCGACCGGCCTGCCCTGGCGGACCGTGTGGCCTACCCTCGAGCGCCTGTCGCAGCGAGGGCTAGTGGCCATCGAGGGCGAGCGCGTTCAGCCCACGCCCTCCGGTCTGCAGTATCTGAACGACCTGTTGGTCGAATTCCTGCCAAGCGAATCGGGCACTTAGGCATTTTCGTCGACGAATTTGCGAGGGCTATGCACAGCCTCGAAAAAAACTGAGCAGCGACAGCATTTCGCGCGTTTTTTTCAGATTTGTTGCAAGGACAGAAACGTAACTACCTGAAATATATAATTAAAATTTGAATCTCATTTTTTGAGCAATACCGCAGAAATGGCTAAATCCCCCGCGAAAACCCGCTCGGACGGGGTCTCGTCCACAGAGTTATCCACAGAAACTGTGGACAGAAATCGCGCCGCCGCCGCCGTCCTGGGGAAGCCGGCGGCGGATGGGTCGACAGAGCCCTTGTGCCTGAGCCGGGACACCGATAGACTGCGCGCCCTTTTTGACCCGCTTGTCTCGGTAGGCCGCCCATGAAAGCCTCGATCCACCCGGAATACTCCGAAATCAACGTCAGCTGCTCCTGCGGTAACACGTTCAAGACGCGCTCGACGCTCGGGAACGACCTGCAGGTCGAAGTCTGCTCGAGCTGCCACCCGTTCTACACGGGCAAGCAGAAGATCGTTGACACGGCTGGCCGCGTCGACAAATTCCGCAAGAAGTACGCCGCCGCTGCGGCGCGCTGACCGCACCGTCCTGCCGGCCCGTCGCTGGCTCGACAGTCTTCGTCTCGGGGCGCCTTCGGGCGCCCCGTTGCATTTCTGGCCAGGCGAACTTAGCGCGGGCGGGAACTTCTGCTAGTTTTCGGGCCTCCGAGGTCATCATGACGATGCGCAACATTCGACGGTTCATCACGGCGGGTCTCGCATTGCTGCTGCTGGCTACCGCTCCGGTAGGCTTCAGCCAGACGAACGCGAAGAAGCCCAAGGAAAGCGCGAGCGCTCGCAAGGCGCACGAGCAGATCCTCAAGGCCTACGGCGTCTACGAGGATCAGGCGCTGCAGGACTACGTCAGTGAGGTCGGGCAGCGCGTCGCCAAGATGAGCGAGCTCGCCGATGCGGAATGGAAGTTCGTCGTCATCGACGATGACTCCATCAACGCCTTCACCACCGGTTGCTGCTACGTCTACGTGGCTCGCGGCCTGCTCACGCATCTGAATTCGGAGGCGGAA
>JAGWXN010000529.1 GCA_018969885.1 Betaproteobacteria bacterium
GAACTGTTCCCCATCCTCAAGGAACGCCGCAATCAGCTGGCGGGGACCCTGTCAGGCGGCCAGCAGCAGATGGTGGCAGTATCGGTCGGGTTGATGGGTGACCCGCAGTTCTGCATTTTCGATGAGCCCTCGCTCGGCCTTGCGCCGATCGTCATCCAGCAGATTGGCGAGACGTTGCAGAAAATGCGCCAGCTGAAGCTCACCGTGTTGCTGATCGAGCAGAACGCCATGCTGGCAAGCAGCGTGGCTGACCGCATCTACATCATGTCGGCGGGTCGGATGCAGTTCCACGACACCCCTGACCGGTTGATGAAAAATCCCGAGGTCATCGAGAAGTTCCTGAGCGCCTAGCGGGTTCCCCGGCGCTTGGGACAGACGGATCTTCAATTGCCCAGTTGGCATCAGGCGGCTGCCAGCCGCCCGTCGGGGCCACAAACCTTTCGCCGGTCTTGCGATTGACCCACGTCACCAGCGCCTGTGTAACAAATGCGCCCGGAGGCGGTGGAAGGAATCCGAAACGTTGGGTCATGGAGGACTCCTTGGGCGGCAGCTCAGAAGCTGCCTGACAGGCGGCGAGCGGCCCCCCTACCGTGGCGATCAAGGCGAGCGAGGCCAACCGTTGCAGCGCCCGGTTGCGACGCGTTTGCGTTCTATCGTGACAGGGATTCATCCAGAAATGCTGCCACAAAGCAGAGGCCGGTTGTGCGGTTGGCTATCATCGCGAGCTTTCTGACCTGGAGTAGTCCTGATGAATGTCACCGATGCGGTCTGCCAGCGGTATTCCACCCGAGCCTTTCTTGATCGTCCGGTTGACGGCGCCTTGGTGCGCGAACTGCTGGAGCTGGCGGCGCAGTCGCCTTCGGGCGGCAACTTGCAGCCCTGGATCGTGCAGGTCATCGCAGGCGAGCGCCAGGCTGGACTCAAGCGTGTGATGGCGGCAAAACTCGATGCCGGCGAGCGAGAAAAAGGTGAGTACAACGTTTACCCACCGAACCTGTGGGAGCCGCTCAACGCCCGGCGCGCCACCGCGGCGTCACAGCGCTTTCAGGCGACCGGCATTCCCGACGATGCGGATGGTGCAGTGGAGATGCAGCGCGAAAACTTTGCCTTTTTCGGCGCGCCGGTCGGGCTGTTCTTCAGCCTGGATCGCCGCTGTGGTCCGCCCCAGTGGGCTGATGTCGGCATGATGATGCAGACATTCATGCTGCTTGCCGTCGAGCGGGGCCTCGCCACCTGTCCGCAGATGATCTGGGCGCGCTGGCCCAAGACGGTATCGACCTATCTCGAGATCCCCGAGACGCACATCCTCTATTCGGGCATGTCGCTCGGCTACGCCGATGAAGGCTCAAAGTGGAACTCGTTCAGAACCGAACGCGCACCACTCTCCGACTTTGCGACGTTCTACGAAATCTGAGCGCTCAGGCTGCCTGCCGCTCCGTGGGCCAGGGCAGCCCGTGCACATCCTCGCGCAGCAGGCAGTCATCGCCGAGCATCTGAATGGGCGTGAAGTCTCGATGCGCGATCCACTCGGGCCGCTTGAATTGCTGGATGTGATTGCTGACCGCGCAAAGGCTTAAATAGACGATGACGCGATCCCATGGGCTCATGTTGGGCGGTGAGCCGTGGACCAGGCAGCTGTGGAACATCAGCATCGATCCGGGCGGCCCTTTCGGCGCAACGATGCCGCCGCGCTCGATGAGTTCGCGAACTTTTGAGTTGTCCAGGGTCCAGAGCGGATAGCTGGTGGTGCGGGTGTCGTGCCCCGCCTCAACCACGCCCTCGCGGTGCGAGCCTGGAATGAACCAGAGCGGCCCGTTGAATTCGTTGACCTCATCAAGAAAGATCGACACATTCATCGCGCGAGCTTCCGGCATGGCGTCATCGCGGT
>JAGWXN010000530.1 GCA_018969885.1 Betaproteobacteria bacterium
TTTGAGGTCCCGCCCGAGGCCTTCGATCCGCCGCCTCGGGTGGACTCGGCGGTTCTCAGAATGATCACGCGCGAACGTCCGCTCACGGAAGATCTGGCCGCACTTCAGGCGGTCCTGACCCCGGCCTTCGCACAGCGGCGAAAAATGCTCCGCTCCACGCTCATTCCATGGCTTCGCGAGCGTGGGGTGGATGCGTCGAACCTGAACGGTGAGCGCCGCGCCGAGGAAATCAGCGTGGCGCAATACTGCGAGCTCGCGGATCAGCTGCGCTCGATCAACTCAATCTTGTAGCCGTCGGGATCCTGCACGAAGGCAATGACTGACGTGCCGCCCTTGACCGGACCCGCCTCGCGAGTGATCGTGCCGCCGGCGGCGCGAATGCGTTCGCAGGCAGCCGCCGCGTTGTCGACTGCGATGGCGATGTGTCCGAACCCGGCGCCCAGGTCGTAGCGATCCACACCATAGTTGTAGGTGAGTTCGATGACCGACTCGCTGGTCTCGTCGCCGTAGCCCACGAAGGCAAGCGAATATTTCTGTTCGGGGCGATCCGAGGTGCGCAGCAGCTTCATCCCCATCAACTCGGTATAGAAATGAATGGAGCGTTGAAGGTCGCCAACCCGAATCATGGTGTGCAGGATGCGCATGGTGAGATGTCCTGAAAGTGATAATCGGAGCGATCAGCCCTCGGGCATATCGTCGTAATGGTGCTTGAGTGTGTCACGAACTCGCTCATAGTCTGGAAAGAGGCGTTCCACCACCGCCCAGAAACGGGGTCCGTGGTTAAGTTCGACCAGATGGGCGAGCTCATGCGCGATCACGTAGTCGACCACCTCGGCCGGGAAGTGGACGAGTCGCCAGTTGAGCCGGATTGCGCCATCCGGACCGCAGCTGCCCCAGCGGGTGCGCGCCGAGGATAGTGCCCAGCGCGAGGGGGCTCGGCCCAGCCGTTCAGCGAAAACCGGAATTTGTCGGGCAAACACTTCACGGGCCTGTTCGCGCAACCATTTCTGGAGCAGCTCGCGAATGGCCTCGGGCTTGGCGTCGGCCGCCAGTCCAACCAGCAGGAGATCGCCCTCGCGGCGTACGCCGCTCATCGCGGGAGTCAGGGTGAGGGTCAGGGTGTCGCCCAGCAGTCGAATGGGTGCGCCATGTTCCCAGCGCGGCATCATGTCCTGGCGCCGCCGCTCATGATCCTGCCACTCGGCGAGTTTGCGCAGAATCCAGTCGGCCTTCTCCTGCAGCGCGCGCTCGATCTCCCAGACCGGTACCCAGCGCGGCGCGCTCACGCGAAGACCCCGGCCGTCGATCTGAAAGCCGATTGTGCGACGGCGACTGCGGACCAGCTCCCAGCGCACGGGCTGATGTCGAAGCATGGCGAAGCGCCGGCTCTGGGGCGCCGGCGATGCGTCGGGCGGGGCGTCGAATTGCAGCGTGAGCTGGCTGGCGGAGGGCGGTACCGGGCGAGGTTTGCGTCGAAAAAGCTGGAGCACGTTCAAGAGACTTTCGATTCCGGGTCAGTGGCTGCAGGGAGGTAGCGTTCGGGACTTAAGCGACGCATTTCAGATTCGATCCATTGCTCGACCGCCCGATTGAGAGCGTCTGCGCTGAGACCATCCGAGGCGATGGGTGGCCCGATCGATACAGTGATGGTACCGGGACGCTTGATGAATGCTTTGCGCGGCCAGCATTCACCGGAATTCACGGCGATGGGGACCACGGGCGCGCCGGTGCGCACAGCAAGGCGCGCACCACCTGACTTGTAGCGGCCTTGCGAGCCGACCGGCGTTCGGGTGCCTTCGGGGAACATGATGATCCAGCGCCCCTGTGCGAGCTTTTCTGCGCCCTGGGTAGCGACGTGTTCGAACGCGTCGGCGCCTCGGCCGCGATT
>JAGWXN010000076.1 GCA_018969885.1 Betaproteobacteria bacterium
GTTCTGGAGCTTAGACATGTCCTCACTTAGCAGTGCGCAGACTTCCGTCCCTGGAATTCAGGGGCTCTACGATCCCGTGAACGAACATGATTCGTGCGGCGTGGGTTTTGTCGCCCATATCAAGGGCAAGAAAAGCCATCGCATCATCGAGCAGGGTTCGCAGATTCTCTGCAATCTCGATCACCGCGGTGCGGTGGGCGCTGACCCCTTGATGGGCGATGGCGCGGGCATGCTGATCCAGATCCCGGACCAGTTCTTTCGCGATGAAATGGCGCGCCAGGGCGTGACATTGCCGCCGGCTGGTGAATACGGCGTCGGCATGGTGTTTCTACCCAAAGAGCATGCGTCGCGTCTCGCCTGCGAGCAGGAGATGGAGCGCGCGATTCGAGCCGAGGGGCAGATTCTGCTGGGTTGGCGCGATGTGCCGATTGACCGCGACATGCCCATGTCGCCCACGGTCAAGGCAAAAGAGCCCGTCATCCGCCAGGTGTTCATCGGCCGGGGTCCCGATGTGATGGTGACCGATGCGCTGGAACGAAAGCTCTACGTCATCCGCAAGACCGCGAGCCACGCCATCCAGAAGCTTGCGCTCGCGCACGGTAAGGAATACTTCGTGCCGTCCATGTCGGCGCGCACCATCGTTTACAAGGGGCTCTTGCTGTGCGGCCAGGTGGTGCAGTACTACCGCGACCTGCAGGATCCGCGCGTGGTGTCAGCCTTTGCGCTGGTGCATCAGCGCTTCTCCACCAACACCTTCCCCGAGTGGCCGCTCGCCCACCCCTACCGGATGGTTGCGCACAACGGCGAAATCAATACGGTCAAGGGTAACTACAACTGGCTGCGTGCACGCGAGGGCGTGATGCGCTCGGCGGTACTCGGCGAGGATCTCGCCAAGCTCTATCCCGTGGTCTACGCCGGCCAGTCCGACACCGCCACGTTTGATAACTGCCTGGAGCTGCTCGTGATGGCGGGCTACCCGATCGCGCAGGCGGTCATGATGATGATCCCGGAGGCCTGGGAGCAGCACACGCTCATGGACGCCAAGCGGCGCGCGTTCTATGAGTTTCACGCAGCGATGATGGAGCCCTGGGACGGCCCGGCCGCCATTGCCTTCACCGATGGCCGCCAGATCGGTGCCACGCTCGATCGGAACGGGCTGCGTCCAGCGCGTTACTGCGTGACCGATGACGATATGGTGATCATGGCCTCTGAGTCGGGCGTTCTGCCGATTCCCGAGAGCCGGATCGTCAAGAAATGGCGCCTGCAGCCGGGCAAGATGTTCCTGATCGACCTCGAGCAGGGCCGCATCATCGATGACGCGGAACTCAAGTCGCAGCTCGCCAACAGCAAGCCCTACCGAGAGTGGATCGAGGCGATTCGCGTCAAGCTCGATGAAATCGGCTCGCTCGACGCTGACATCGAAACGGACCGCCGCGAGCTTGCACCCGCCGTGCCGCTACTCGATCGCCAGCAGGCCTTTGGCTACACCCAGGAAGACCTCAAGTTCCTGATGACGCCGATGGCGGTCAGCGGCGAAGAAGCCGTAGGCTCAATGGGCAATGACTCGCCGCTTGCGGTGCTGTCCGCCAAAAACAAGCCGCTATTCAACTATTTCAAGCAGCTGTTTGCGCAGGTCACCAATCCGCCGATCGATCCGATCCGCGAGCAGATGGTGATGTCGCTGGTGTCGTTTGTGGGCCCGCGGCCCAACCTGCTTGATCTGAACAACATCAATCCGCCGATCCGGCTTGAGCTGTCTCAGCCGGTGCTCGATTTCGATGAAATGTCGAGGCTGCGCCACATCGAGCACTACACCGGCGACAAGTTCCGCGCCTACACGCTCGACATCACCTATCCGGTGGAATGGGGCGCCGAAGGCATCGAGGCGCGGATTGCGTCGCTGTGCGCCGAAGCGCGTGATGCAGTGCGCTCGGGCTACAACATTCTGATCGTGTCCGATCGCGCAGTGAGCAGCGCGAGGGTTGCAATTCCAGCGCTTCTTGCCACCAGCGCCATCCACCTTGACCTGGTCGATAACGGGCTTCGCACGTCGGCCGGCCTGGTGGTGGAAACGGGCTCCGCACGCGAGGTGCATCACTTTGCGCTCCTCGCAGGCTATGGCGCTGAGGCGATCCATCCCTATCTCGCGCTCGAAACACTCGCCGAGATGGCGCGTGGCCTGCCTGGCGACCTGGGGCCCGAAAAGGCGATCAAGCACTATGTGAAGGCGGTGGGCAAAGGTCTCATGAAGGTCATGTCCAAGATGGGCATCTCGACCTACATGAGCTATTGCGGCGCGCAGATTTTCGAAGCTGTGGGACTCTCGGACGCACTGGTGGCCCGCTACTTCGCCGGCACGCCGTCCAAGGTGGGCGGCATCGGCATTTTCGAAGTGGCCGAGGAGGCGCTGCGCCTTCATCGCGCGGCATTCGGCAACGACCCAGTACTCGCCCACGCGCTCGACGCGGGTGGCGAGTACGCGTTCCGGATCCGTGGCGAAGACCACATGTGGACGCCCGATTCCATCGCAAAGCTGCAGCACGCCACGCGCTCGGGAAGCTTCTCCACCTATCGCGAATATGCGCAACTCATCAACGACCAGAGCGTGCGGCACATGACGCTGCGCGGCCTGTTCGATTTCCGTTTTGACCCGGCGCAGGCAGTCGCCATCGAGGAGGTGGAACCGGCGGCCGATATCGTCAAGCGCTTCGCGACCGGCGCCATGTCGCTTGGCTCAATTTCCACCGAGGCGCACACCACGCTCGCAGTGGCCATGAACCGGATCGGCGGCAAGTCGAACACCGGCGAAGGGGGCGAGGATGAAATGCGCTACCGCGCCGAAATGCGCGCTGGTGCCTCGGTGGTCAAGGACGGCGATACCGTGGGTAGCGTGATCGGGCGCGACCGCGTCGAGGCCGATATCGCCCTGAAGGCAGGCGATTCGCTGCGCTCCAAGATCAAGCAGGTCGCTTCAGGCCGCTTCGGCGTCACCGCCGAATATCTTGCCAGTGCCGACCAGATCCAGATCAAGATGGCCCAGGGCGCCAAGCCCGGCGAGGGCGGACAGCTGCCCGGGCACAAAGTGTCCGATTACATCGGCAAGCTTCGTTATTCGGTGCCGGGCGTGGGTCTCATTTCACCGCCCCCGCACCACGACATCTACTCCATCGAAGATCTTGCACAGCTCATTCACGACCTGAAGAACGCCAATTCGCGGGCTTCGATTTCGGTAAAGCTGGTCTCAGAAATCGGTGTCGGCACGGTGGCCGCAGGCGTGGCCAAGGCCAAAGCCGACCATGTGGTGATTGCTGGCCATGATGGCGGCACGGGCGCCTCGCCCCTCTCGTCGATCAAACATGCCGGCACACCCTGGGAACTGGGCCTCGCCGAAACCCAGCAGACACTGGTGCTGAACGGGCTTCGCGGCCGTATTCGCGTGCAGGCCGACGGCCAGATGAAAACCGGCCGGGATGTGGTGATTGGCGCGCTCCTCGGTGCCGACGAGTTTGGCTTTGCCACCGCGCCCCTCGTGGTGGAAGGCTGCATCATGATGCGCAAGTGTCACCTGAACACCTGCCCGGTGGGGGTTGCCACTCAGGACCCGGTGCTGCGTAAGCGCTTTCAGGGTAAGCCCGAGCATGTCGTCAATTACTTCTTCTTCGTAGCCGAAGAAGTGCGCGAACTGATGGCAAAGCTGGGTGTGCGTCGGTTCGACGATCTGATCGGGCGCGCCGATCTGCTCGACATGCGTAAGGGTGTTTCGCACTGGAAGGCCCGCGGGCTCGACTTCTCGCGCATCTTTCATCAGCCCGAGGTCGCCGCCAGTGTGCCGCGATATCAGGTTGACACCCAGGATCACGGCCTGGCCCATGCCCTCGATAACAAGATGATTGAGCTGGCAAAGCCCGCGCTCGAGCGTCGGGAAAAGGTGTCATTCATCCTTCCCATCCGCAACGTGAATCGCACGGCCGGCACCATGCTTTCGGGCGAAGTGGCGCGACGCTACGGCCACGAGGGCCTCGCCGACGACTGCATTCATGTGCAGCTGAAGGGTACGGCAGGCCAGAGCTTTGGCGCCTTCCTCGCGCGCGGCATCACACTCGATCTGGTGGGCGAGGGCAACGATTACGTGGGCAAGGGTCTGTCGGGCGGACGCGTAATCGTGCGCCCCACCAATGATTTTCGGGGCGCTTCTGACCAGAACATCATCGTTGGCAACACCGTGCTCTATGGCGCGATCGAGGGCGAGGCGTTTTTCAGCGGCGTCGCGGGCGAGCGCTTTGCCGTCCGCAATTCCGGTGCGACCGCAGTGGTCGAGGGCACGGGCGATCACGGTTGCGAATACATGACTGGCGGCACGATCGTGGTGCTGGGGGCCACCGGTCGCAATTTCGCGGCGGGCATGTCAGGCGGCATCGCGTATGTCTACGATCCCGAAGGCGTCTTTGAGTCGCACTGCAATCTGTCCATGGTGGCGCTCGAACGGGTTCGCTCCACCAAAGAGCAGCTTGAGCAAACCGACCCTTCAAGCTGGCATAAGGGCGAGTGCGACGAAATCATCCTGAAAGGACTGATTGATAAACACTTCCTGCTGACCGGCAGCGACAAAGCGAAACGGCTTCTCGAGAACTGGGAGCAGGCACGCGCGGCGTTCGTGAAAGTGTTCCCGAACGAATACCGACGCGCCCTCGGCGAAATCAACACCAAGGTGGCGGCGGCTTCACGCCCCGCTAAAGTCAGCGCCTGAGCGATCAGCGCGGCTGCGCGGGCCGGCCCGTCGGGGCCGGCGCTGTCGGGCTGTGCGAGCAGAGACCAACGCAACTACGACGGATAGGCAGTCAATCATGGGTAAGGTCACCGGATTTCTGGAGTTCGAGCGGCTCGAAGAAGCTCACGAAGATGCGAGCGCGCGCGTTCATCACTATCGCGAGTTCGTGCTTCACCTCGATGACGCGGCCGCCGCCCGTCAGGGTGCGCGTTGCATGGATTGCGGGATTCCGTTCTGCCAGAACGGCTGCCCGATCAATAACATCATCCCGGACTGGAACGATCTGGTGTACCGGGGGGATTGGCGGCAGGCGATCGATACCCTGCATTCCACCAATAACTTCCCCGAGTTCACCGGGCGGGTGTGTCCGGCGCCGTGCGAGGCCGCCTGCACGCTCAACATCAATAATGACCCGGTAGGCATCAAGTCGATCGAGCACGCGATCATCGACAAGGCCTGGGAGATGGGCTGGGTTCAGCCACAGCCCCCAGCGGTCAAGACTGGCAAGCGGGTGGCCGTGATCGGTTCAGGTCCTGCGGGGCTGGCCTGCGCGCAGCAGCTTGCGCGGGCCGGCCATGATGTGACGGTGTTCGAGAAGAATGATCGATTGGGTGGGTTGCTTCGCTACGGCATTCCCGACTTCAAGATGGAAAAAACTCACATTGATCGCAGGGTCGAGCAAATGGAGGCCGAAGGCGTCACCTTCCGCACCGGTGTCCTGGTGAGTCGCGAGCCGCTTGCGCCCATCATCACCAGCTGGGCGCGTGAAACCGTCCACCCCGATCAGCTGCTGCGTGAATTCGATGCGGTGGTGCTCGCGGGTGGCGCTGAGCAGCCCCGCGATCTGCCGGTACCCGGCCGTGAACTCGCGGGCGTGCACTTCGCCATGGAGTTCCTGCCGCAGCAAAACAAGATCGTCGCAGGCGACTCGGTGAGCGGACAGATTCTCGCCACGGGCAAGCATGTGATCGTGATCGGCGGCGGTGACACCGGTTCCGACTGCGTGGGCACGAGCAACCGCCAGGAGGCGAAGTCGGTCACGCAGTTCGAACTGATGCCCCAGCCGCCCGATGAAGAGAACCGCTCGCTCACCTGGCCCTATTGGCCCTACAAACTGCGCACCTCCTCGTCACACGAGGAAGGCTGCGAGCGCGATTGGGCGGTGAGCACCAAGTCATTCGTCTCCGATGGCAATGGCCGTGTGCGTGCGCTCAAGGCCGCAAAAGTCGAGTGGATCCGCGATCCCGCAACCGGCCAGATGAAAATGAGTGAGGTGCCGGGCTCAGAGTTCGAGCTTCCTGCCGATCTCGTGCTGCTGGCCATGGGGTTTGTCGCGCCGGTCGGTTCGGTGCTCGAGTCGTTTGGCGTGTCGCGTGATGGGCGCGGCAATGCGCAGGCAGACACCGAGGGCGAGCGCAGTTACGCCACTAACGTTGGCAAGGTGTTCGCGGCGGGCGATATGCGCCGCGGCCAGTCGCTGGTCGTCTGGGCGATTCGCGAGGGCAGGCAGTGCGCGCGCGCGGTCGATGAGTTCCTGACCGGACAGTCGGAGCTGCCGCGCTAGGCGTACGCTGTCGCTGAGTCGTGCGCCGCCTTCATCCAGGCGCAGGGGCGTGATGACAGACAGCCGGATGCTCTGGCTCGATGCGATCCGGGTGATCGCATCGCAGCTGATCGTGCTACATCACCTTTCCATCTATGGCCCGGTCGCGCAGTCCGTGCGCTCGGTGGCGCCGGGAGTCATCGCCTGGCTCGATGACTACGGCCGGATTGCGGTGCAGGTGTTCCTGGTGATGGGGGGGCTCCTCTTCATTCGCTCGCGTATCTGGCGCAGCGCCCCTGACCTGAGCGCCATCATGCGAGCCCTCCTGGGGCGTTGGCGGCGGCTGTTTCTGCCGTTTTATGTGGCGCTTGTGTTCGTACTCCTGGCTTCGATACCGGGGCGGGCCTGGATCGGCGCAGATTGGGTGCCGCAGTGGCCGGATCTTCGCGCTGTGCTGGCACATGTCACCGGGCTCTTTGACTACGTGGGCATCGATGCGCTCAGCGCCGGTGCCTGGTACGTGACCATCGACCTCCAGCTTCACGCGGTGGCGCTGGGGCTGGCGTGGCTTGCTGCAAGGAGTACGCCGGACCCGGCTGGGCAGCAGCGCGTGTTTCTTCTGCTGGTTGTGTTGGGCGCGGGTGCTTCGCTCCTCTGGGTCAACCGCCGCGCTGACTGGGACTTCCAGCCCTTCTATTTTTTTGGAAGCTTCGCGCTCGGTGTGGCGGTTGAATATTTGGCGCGTAGCGCCGGTCGCTACGAGCGGCTGACCGCGCTCGCGATCGTGCTCTTTGCGATTGGGGCGCTGGTGATCGACTGGCGGCTTCGGATCGCTGTTGCGCTCGTCTGCGCGCTGATTTTGGCGGCTGGCCTGAGGGGCTGGGGCGCTGCGTTTGACGCCTGGTTTGCGAGCGGACCGTCACGCAGCCGGGCTGTTGCGCGGCGTTCGATCATGCTGCTCGGCGACCTGAGCTATGCGTTATTTCTGGTTCATTTTTCGGTCTGCGTGCTGACGAATGCCGTGTTTGTTCGCTTCACTGATCAGTCACCTGCAGTCGCCATGCTCTGTTTTTTCGCTGCCTGGGCAGGTAGCCTGCCGCTTGCGGCTGCACTACACCGATGGGTTGAACGACCGCTTGCGAAACGGAGGTAATCGAATGGGTGATTTCACGCTGGCTGATCTGACTGCCGCCGAGCTCGCTCAACGATTTTCGCGGCGCCAGCTCTCGCCCGAGGAAGTGACGCGCGCGGTGCTCGGGCGGATCGAAGCGTACGAACCACGGCTTAATGCCATGTATCGGATCGCACGCGAGTCCGCCCTCGCCGCAGCGCGCGAATCGATGCAACGCTGGCAGGCAGGCGCACCCCGTTCGGCTGCCGATGGCATTCCGGTCACGGTCAAGGAGAACCTGTATTCGGCGGGTGATCCGGCACCGCTTGGTACCGCAGCCGGTAGTCTCGCGCCGCGCGATACGGATGCGCCACCGGTGGCGCGGCTGCGTGAAGCGGGCTGCGTCATCATCGGAAAAACCACCATGCCCGACTTCGGCATGCTCTCTTCCGGCCTCTCTTCGATTCATGGCACGACCCGCAATCCGTGGCGCACCGATTTGAATCCGGCGGGCTCGTCCTCGGGGGCTGCTGCTGCCGCAGCAGCGGGTTACGGACCCTGGCATCTGGGGACCGACATTGGCGGTTCGGTTCGGCTCCCCGCGTTTCACTGTGGCGTATTCGGTTTCAAGCCCAGCCTGGGCCGGGTGCCCATCAACCCGCCGTTTCTGGGGCGCGTAGCGGGCCCACTGACCCGCACAGTGCACGACGCGGCCTTACTCATGAACATCATCGCCAAGCCCGACGCGCGCGACTTCATGTCGCTGCCGGCCGACGCATGCGACTACGCGCAGGATCTGGACGGCGGCCGGCTGGCCGGGCTTCGTATCGGCCTGATCGAGGAGATGGGAACCGGTTGGCCAGCTGAGCCCGCGGTGGTCGACACGGTACGCGATGCGGCGCGCGCGCTCGAGCGGGCCGGCGCGCGGGTTGAGCCTATCCAGAGCTTTCTTAGCGCGCAGATGCTTGACGGCATTCAGCAATTTTTCGAGGCCCGTTCCTACACTGATCTGATGGCGCTCGATCCGGCCAAGCGCGCGGCCGTGCTGCCCTTTATCGTTGAATGGGCGAGCTGGCGTGCGCGCGAGTTCAATGGCGCCGATGTGATGCGCGCTTACAACCAGATTCACGCCATGCGGGAGGCGGCGGTGACGGCAAGTCAGCCCTATGACTACCTGCTGATGCCGACCGCGCCGATTGCGCGTTACCCGGCCGAGTATGCATGCCCTGGTAACGACCCGCATCGCGCGCTCGATCACATCGCTTTCACCGTCGCCTGGAACATGAGCGAGCAGCCTGCGGCGGCGGTCAACTGGCAGTTTGATCGGGAGGGGCTGCCGCTTGGCGTTCAGCTGGTCGGTCGCCGGTTTGACGATCGGGGGGTGCTGCGGCTTGCCCGAAGCATCGAGATGCTGCGGCCCGCGCAGCAGCCCTGGCCGCTCGTTCGATAATCGATGCGCGGCTTAGCCGGGCTCGGTGTTTCGACAGCGGCAAAGCGACATGCACTTGGAGCTCATGACGACTTCGTTGTTCTGGTTGAGACACTCCTGCTGTACCAGCAGGATGCCGCGATCGGGCTTGCTCTGCGACCGGCGTGCTTCGATGACTGCGACGCGGACGCGCAGCGTGTCGCCGGGCCGAACCGGGCGGATCCAGCGTAGTTCATCGAGTCCGGGCGAGCCCATGCTGGAGGCAGGCGCGAGAAAATAGTCAACCAGCATGCGCATCATGATGGCGCCGGTCATCCAGCCGCTTGCGATCAACCCGCCATAGATCGACCCGGCTGCAGCCTGCGGATCGGTGTGAAACGGCTGCGGATCATAGCGCTGGGCAAACTCGATGATCTCCTCAGCGCTCACCGTGTGTGAACCGAACTCGTGCATCTCGCCAGGCACATAGTCTTCGAAGTAGCGGTCTTTCAGGGACATCGGCATCGTGATCCTCCTGGGCTGCCTAAAATAACCCAATTCACATGACGCGTTGACGAACCGCGTCGATTCCTCGGGGAGCGGTTTCGGGTGGGGCTTCGTTCGCAAGATCAATCGAGTCACGCGCTGGTTACGGTTCGCCTTGATAAGTGGTTGTGGGCGGCACGGTTCTTCAAGACCCGCGGGCTCGCGCAGCAGGCGATTGAAGCCGGGCGCGTGCTGGTCGACGGCGAGCGTGTGAAGGTGGCGCGAGCGCTTCGGGCAGGCGAGGGCGTGACCGTTCGAATTGGCGATCAGGAACAGCATGTCGAGGTGCTCGGGCTGTCCGAGCAACGCGGGCCCGCGACGGTGGCGCGAACACTTTATTGCGAGACACCGGAATCATTGGCCAGGCGCGAAGCGCTTGCCCTGCAGCGACGGCTCGCGCCGGAGCCAGCCTGGGCGATCGAACAGGGCCGGCCCACCAAGCGGGACCGGCGCAAGATGGAGCGCTTTCATGGCGGGGGACATTCCGATGAATGAGCGATTGAAGGGGCAGCGCCGGATGCTGCTCGTTCGCGGGGCGGCCCTTGGGGGGGCACTCGCGCGCGGACTCCCGGGTGGACTGGCGGGCCTGGTGAGTGTGGGCGTACCTCGCACCGTACTGGCACAGGGTGCGTCTGCCGCTCCGCGCCGGGTGACGGTGGGCGAGGCGGCCCAGCAAGTGGCAGGCGGCGGCTGGATCCTGATGATGCGCCATGAACAGACCGTCCCCGGCGTGGGCGACCCGCCTGACTTCCGCCTCGATGACTGCGCCACGCAGCGCAATCTGTCTGAGGCCGGGCGTGCCCGGGCGCGTCGGGCGGGCGAGGCGATGCGGGCAGCGGGTCTGGTGCCTGCGGTGGTTCGCGCTGGCCGCTGGTGCCGTGTGCGAGAGACCGCCGAGCTCGCATTCGGACGCTACGAAACCTGGACCGCACTTGACTCCTTCTTCGGTCAATCGGAGCGGGCCGGCGCGCATCGCGAGCGGGTGATCGACTTCGCGCAGTCCTACGTCAGCTCGGGTAACGCGATGCTGGTTACCCATCAGGTGAACATCACCGGCGCCCTCGAGGTCTATCCGGAGATGGGCGAAGTCATCGCCGCGCGTATGGAGCAGGGGAGCCTGCGCGCGCGGCTACGCTTCATGCCGGGGGCGGACTAAGCGAGCGACTGAACCACGCCGCACGGTGGGCGGGCGCAGCGCGGCCGATCAGCGGCCGATCAGCGACTTGTCCCGGTGCTTGCGATCGTCCGCTGACTGAATCAGCGAGGGCGGCGGCTGGCTGTCGGACGCAAGTAGCCAGGTGATGCTGCAACCGACCGTCAGCAGCGCCCAGAACAGAAAGAAGCCCACGGTATAGGCGGCTTCCCGGCTGTCGGCGAGGTGAATGCCCACCACCACCAGTTCCTGCGGATCGATCATCGAGAACAATAAGCCTTCGGCAAGCCCTGCCACCAGGAAGGCCGGCCAGAGGACCTGCATCATGAAGCGGCCAAAGCGACGGTCGCCGATCGGCTTCGGGTCGTCGTTCATCGTGGTGACCTCCTCCCGGTGCCTGGTGGGCCGGCTCAGGAGCCGGCCGGCCGGCGCTGGACTGCTGGATGGACTGCGGTATCGGGTGTGAGCTCGATCGTTACGGCGAAGCTTGAGACTGTAGTGAGCAGCCGCCATTCGCCCGCGCCATCGTCGATCTGCACCTGCCAGCGACCCTCAGCGGGCGCAGCAACTGCCCCCTGCCAGCGACCGTCGGTGCTTCGCTGCAGCCATTGCTGGTGGTCGAGTTCGGCGCGCGTGGCGTGAATCAGGTGAACGCGGACCGCGTCCGGGAAGACGGCGGTCTGACTCGTCGCACTGAGGGTGAGCGTGGCTTGCTGACTTGCCGCGTCGACCGTCAGCCTGGCGCGCAGACCCAATTCGGCAGAGCGCTGATCGCGGGCCAGCGTCTGATTGATGGCTTTACCCTGCTTGTAGTAGTCATCCACCACCAGCGAGTGGTTGCTGTGTGCGGCGATCCACCAGGTGAAACCGCCGGCGACGATGGCCGCAAACGGCGCGGCCAGCAGCAGCCACGGTTCGGCATGGCGGAACCAGGGCTTGGCGGTGGCGAGTGAAGAAGTCATGCGAGCGCCTCGTTCAGGGTCAGCGTGGAATGTGGAAGGTCGAGCGGGCGATGACGGTGTGGCCCGGGGAATCAACGGCCTCGACCTCAAAGCGGATTGGATGGGCGCCGGGTTGGCCAAGCCCCGGCTCAAGGCGAACGCTGAGCGGTACGCGGCGTACCGCCGCACCTTCAACGTCGACCACGGTGACTCCCGCAAGCCCGATGCCCTCAATGCCCGATACCGAGACCCGGAAACGGCGGCGTGACTCGGATGAATTCATGATCTGCAGCCCGAAGCTGTTTTCAATGACACCGTCGTCGACGATCCGGCTCAACATGCGGTCACGAATGATGTCGGCCTTAAAAGGCGCGCGAACCGTAAGCGCGATACCGAGCGCGATCACGATAAGCCCGAGGAGGATTGT
>JAGWXN010000531.1 GCA_018969885.1 Betaproteobacteria bacterium
CAGTTTGAATCGCGGCGCAGCGACGCCGACGGGCAGGCGAGTTACAACCGTGCGGTGGAGATGGCCTATCTGTCACCCATCGAATGCAGCAAGCCCGTGATCGCCAAGATCCGCGGCATCTGCATGGGGGGAGGCCTGGGGCTTGCCGCAGCCTGTGACCTTCGGTTCTGCTCCGACGATTCCCGATTTCGCATGCCGGCGGCGAGGCTGGGTCTGGGCTACAACTCGGTAGGTGTTCGGCGCTTTCTCGACGTGTTTGGCCTGCAGAACACCCTGGATATTTTCTACACCGCGCGCATTTTCGGTGCGGCGGACGCCCTGAAGATGGGCTTTGCGAGCCGCGTGGAAAAGCCCGAGGCGCTCGATGCGGTGGTCGATGAATGGTGTGCCATGGTGGCGGCCAATGCGCCGCTCACCCTCAAGGCGCTCAAGCTCACCGTAAACGAACTTGGACGCGATGCCGGCGAGCGCGATATGGCCGCCGTGAACGCCGCGCTTGCCCGTTGCTATGCGAGCGATGACTATCGCGAGGGCGCAGCCGCGTTCATGGAGAAGCGCCCGCCCATGTTCCGCGGAGCCTGAATCGATGGGCGGTTGCCCGCATTTCCCGTTTCGACGGACCGACCCGCTTCATCCGCCCGCGGAACTGGGCGAGGCCAGGGCGACGGCGCCTGTTCTGCCCGTCACGCTCTGGAACGGCCGTCGCGCCTGGGTCGTTACGCGGCAGAAGGAAATTCGCGAAGTCCTGTCCGATGATGAACGCTTCAGCGGTCGTTTCGGTCAGGAGGCGTTTCCGACAGTGACCGAGGCGCGGGTGGCGGTCGATCGGGGAGAGCGTGCCTTTGTGGGCATGGATAACCCCGAGCACGATCGCTTCCGGCGCATGTTCACCCGCGAATTCAGCGTCCGCCGCATGATGGCGCTCGAGCCCGCCATTCGTGCGATTGCGCATCGGCTGCTGGATGAACTCGAGCAGGCCGGCCCGCCGCAGGATCTGGTGCCGACGCTTGCGGTGCGTTTTCCGTCGCTGGTGATGTCGCTGCTGTTTGGTTCGCCCTATGAGGACCACCGCTTCATCATTGAATGTGCGGTGGCGCGCCACGGACTCACCCAGAGCCCGGGCGAAGCTGAACGCAAAGCGCGTGAACTCGCTCACTATTGCCACAGGCTGATCGAGGCCCGGATGGTTGAGCCGCGCGATGACATGGTGAGCCGCGTCATTGCCGACCAGGTTCGCCCCGGACTGCTGAGCGTCGAGGAATTTGCCGAGATCGGCGCCATGATTCTCAGAGCGGGCCATGACACCACGACCAACATGATCGCGATGGGGGCGTTGTATCTGGTGCGCGATCCGGCGCTCGCGACGCGGTTGCGCGCGGCTCCTGACGACATTCGTCGGACGGTGGAGGAGTTTCTGCGGTTCACCAGCCCGGTGCAGTTTTCGCCGAGGCGTGTCGCGCGGGTGGATGTCGAACTTGCAGGCGTCAGGATCCGCCAGGGCGAGGGCCTGTTTCTGTCACTCGCATCCGCCAACCGAGATGAGACAGTGTTCGCTGATGCCGATGCGATCGATATCGATCGCGATAATTCCGCTCAGCTCGCGTTCGGTTATGGCATTCATCAGTGCCTGGGGCAGGTGCTCGCGCGGATCGAACTTCAGGTGATGTTTGAGGTGCTGCTTGCTAGGTTGCCGGGGCTCAGGCTCGCAGTGCCCCTTGAGTCGTTGCGGTTCAAACACGACATGCAGATCTATGGCCTGCACAATCTGCCGGTGGCCTGGTGAAGATCCGTCTTGAGCCGCATCGCTGCGTGGGCGCTGGCCAGTGCGTCTGGGTGGCGCCGCAGGTCTTCGACCAGAACGAGCAGGACGGCACTGT